>DATMRE010000093.1:0-27420 GCA_035566475.1 Verrucomicrobiia bacterium
TTCCCCTGCCAACGCTTCGACGCCGCCCTTGCGAGCGGCTCCGCATGACTCGGGGCCGATGTGGGTCGCTAATCCACTACTTCTATCGTATGACTTTTGCATTCACTACACCTCGCCGGTTTAACCGGCGCACAGGAGAACCGCGATGACGATGATAAGGAATTTGTGCCGCAAGAGACTGTGGTTGGAGCTGACGATCATAGTCGGCTCCCTATCAGTCATCGGCTTTCCCGCGCGGATCGACGCGCAGGTGGTAGGCGCGACGCTCTCTGGCACGATCACGGACGCATCCGGCGCCGTGCTTCCCAACGCCCAAGTGTCGATCAAGAATTCGGCGAACGGCAGCGTTCGTTCGATTGCGACGAACGCGGCGGGACTTTACACAGCGCCGAACCTGTTACCAGGGGACTATGTGGTATCGGCGTCAGCTGCGGGATTTGCCGCGGAGGCGACGAACGTCACATTAACGGTTGGAGCTCAGCTGGGTTGTCAATCGATCCCAGAAATGGGATGCGCGCATTCTGGAAGCACCACTAGGCCGCCGCGATGAATTCCCGTCAGGCGAAACCCAATCAGGTCGTCGCTATCCTGAAAGCTCGCGAACCGGCCCGCATCCTAATCGCCATCGGGCATAAGAAAGATGACCGCTGGCATTTGCAACTCGCGCAGCGCTGGGTGATGCAGTACAACTTTTACATAAACGATAAGAGCTGGGGGCCGATGTTCGTGCGCATGTGCCCCTACCTGCTGTTCTCGGCGCGCGTCTGTCCGACCCAGCACCACTGCCTGGCACAGCGCATGCGCGAAGAAGGCATTGATTTCCACCAGTGTACGAATGCCTTTCTGCGCTGCGCCAGTCCGGCGCAGCTTCAGGAACTGTCGAATTCTTGACGGCGCGCGACCTGTTAACCTGCGGTCAGAAGTGGCTGACCACATCTACTCCTTCTTTTACCGATTGCGAACGCCAGCAGGCGGGTTGTCAGCACCGCCTCTCTTTTGCTCAGGTCGAATACTGCGACCTCGTTGTGAACGCCAACGACCAAGCACCCCGAGGCTGGCGTGTGGTGATAGCCGAAACGAAGGTTCTCCCCGTTCCTTTTATAGAAATCGTTTTTAGGGACCATCAGGGTCGATGACTCGAGCCCGACTTGCCGGAAGGCTCCTGTGAATATGTGGGTGTGCGGATATGGGCCATGGCTACTGAGCCTGATTGTTCAGCACGCCCATCACTTTCCAACATTCAATGAACAACCATACGGGGCAAGACTTAGAAAAAGGACAACCGAAGATTGCAAGCCACGTGCAGAGTGAGCGAAAAGCGGCCGACCACAGGTCTTAAGGCAAGCCGAACACCGGCAGTCCGGTTGGCCTGGAACACCCACACGTTTTACCAAATCAGCTTCAGGGCGAACTGAATCTGGCGCGACGTTGTGGTTGTTGAAGTCAGCAAGCCCGCAACCCCGGTTGGCGCTCCCTTCGAATCGAAGATGTCTGTATTGCCTGGCGTGTTCGGGACTGCGAAATTAGTCCGATTCAGGATGTTGAATAACTCTGCCCGGAACTGAATGTTGAAGTTTTCCGAGATCCGCTTGATGGAGTTATTCTTGAACAGGGAGAAATCCAGGTTCGCCAGTCCTGGCCCCGTCAGAATATTACGTCCGGAGTTGCCGCGAAGATTGAAGCACTGGGGAAAAGTGCCGAGAGAGGGGTCACAATACTTGGTATAGAAAGCAGCGGACGCCGCCGTCGGCACCGCGAAGCACTGGGTCTTGATGTAATTGTTGGGGTTCCCGGGATTTATGAGCCTCCCGCATCCCGGCCCCGTCAGGCGATTGGGAAAGGCCCAGGGGTCGGTGCTGTTCAGACCCTGAGGATCCCCGTCGGTGCCGAATGTAGCTGTAAACGGCTCTCCATCGTTCGCCTTATAAATCGCTCCCACCTCCCAACCATTTGCGACCCAGGCTGGCGGTCCCGAAAGAGACTTTCGGTCAGGTACCTGCCAAGTTCCGCTGATCACCAGGGTCCGGCCGACATTGAAGTCGGACACACCGCGGTTCAACTTCAAGTTAAACCAAGGCAAGCTCGCGATCGAATTGACATAGTTATCTCCGATTGACCCCGAGGAACTCGTATCGATGCTCCTCCCCCACGTAAAAGAGCCTTGCAGCGCCAGACCGTGGCTCATTCTTTTCGTGAGCCCTAATTCGAGGGCGTCATAGAAAGAGTTCCCGTCCCAATGGACATACCTGATCTGCCCAGCACTCGGATTAATGACCGTGCCGCTGCCTATCGGCGAAGGCCAAACGTAACCCTGCGATGTCAGGGTCGGAAACACGATATTGGCATCGTCCGCACGGAACAGCTGATGTACCCCCCTGGAGCCAACGTATCCAATGAGCGCCGTAACATTCTGGGTGAGTTCGCGCTGGACGTTGAGATTCCACTGCAGTACGTAATTCCGACGGGGCTTCCGTTCAATCGAAACGTATGAGAAAGATGACGGGCTGAGGAGCTTAAGTGCCCCGGCAGGGAAGGACCCAGGAGGCAACTTGGTTGTGGAGCCTTCCTCAAAGAACGGAGCCGCCAAGCCGTTCAAGGTGGCGAACTCATAAAGCATAGGGAGACTGTCATAGACACCAAACCCGCCGCGCACCGCTGTCTTTCCGTTGCGGAACGGATCCCAAGCGAAACCCACCCGGGGCTCGAAATTCCGAAGCGTGGGATTCAAGAAATACGGGTCGCCGAGATGAGGAGTACGGTCCGTGAGGCTGTACAAACTAGAAAGTTTGCCCCGGACTTCGGTCGGCACCGTTGACATCTCATAGCGCAAGCCCACGTTCAATGTCAGGTTGGGACGCCAGCGCCAATCATCCTGCACATAGAGGCCGAAAATGGTTTGACGAGTGTTTCTTGGAGTCAGTAGCGTCGGAAAGGCCGCGAAAAAAAGCTGGGGCTTGTTGGTGAGAAAATCTGAGAGCGAACCGAAATGGAACTCCCCGCCGGGCGCATTGATCAGCAGTTCATTGAGTTGGTCCCGCTCAAAGGCAAAGCCGAATTTCAAAGAATGAAGTCCTCGGGTGAGAAAGGCATCATCGTAACCTTGAAAGGAATTCCATCGGAAATCCGAAAAACCGTTTCCGCTCAAACCTCCCTGAAATTTGTCAATTCCAGGCACCACAAGAGTGCCCGCACTGTGTCCCGGCACAGCGCCCAGGGATAGGTCAGCAGCTGCTGGATTAATCGCCTTCACGGGCCGGGGGCCATTGGCAAAATCTCGATTAAAACCAAACCGGAGAGAATTGATGAGCGTGGAGCTAAAGATGTGATCTTCCTCGAGAATGAAGATCTGGCGCTTGGTCAAAGCGCCTATGAGGACGTCGTTGAAGTTATCAGGCGCGGTTAACGGGGTATTGTCGAACACATAGGTCCCGAAGAGGCTATCCCTGTCCGAGAATTTGTGATCCACTCGGGTCGTGACGAAATTCTCTCTGACGATCTGCTGCTCTTTGACGCTGAAGACTCCCAGATCCCCGTTGCTGACGATCGGCCCATTGGGGAGGGCGAAAATACTAAAATACTTTTGCACCGCTGGGTCGACGGTTACTGTGGTTGGGGTGCAGGCAGGGGGCGTACCCGGCATGGAGCAAAGCTGCCCGCTGCGGGCCGCCGCGGATGGAACCGTGACCACCGAGGTGAGGCCCAATGATTGCCGGATCCCCTCATAATCCCCGAAAACGAACGTGCGGTCCTTGCGGATCGGCCCTCCCGCCGACGCTCCAAATTGGTTGCGCTTGAAGGGTGGAATAGAGGAATCAAAGTAGTTTCGCGCGTCTAGCGCGCTGTTCCGCAGGAACTCGTAGACGCTCCCGTGGAACTGGTTTGTCCCTGCGTGCGTCACCGCGTTGACCACTCCGCCGGAGGTCTTGCCGTACTCGGCGGAGTAATTGCTTGTCAGGACTGAAAATTCCTGAATGGCGTCCACTCCCAGGTTCCCACCGAGCACGCTCCCCGGGCCACCATTCGAATAATCGTTGAGGCTGACCCCATCGAGGCGATAGTTATTCTGTTGGGGACGCGCACCGGAGATCGCTAACTGCGTTCCGAAGCCGCGGTTCTCATTCTGTGCGGGTTGGGTCTGAATCAGGGAAACCCCAGGCTGGAGGTTCGCCAGGTCCGTCCAGCTCCGTCCGTTTAGGGGCAGCTCGCGGACCGTCGTCGAGTTCACCACCGCGCTGATGCTCGACGTAGCCAGTTGAACGGTGGGAGCTTCGCCGGTCACTTGAACTTTTTCAGTCACCTGCCCGACCTGCAAGGTGAGATTCAGGACTTGCTGCGCCCCGACGGTCACCGTTATCCCTGTCCGCACCGCAGAGGAAAATCCCGGCGCCGCAACCGTTATTTCATAGTTTCCAGGCAACAAGTTCGGGGCCGAATAGAATCCCGCTGGATCAGTCGAAACAGCCCGCGTGACCCCGGTAGCGATGTTTTTGACTGAGATTTCGGCTTTGGGAACGATTCCGCCGGATTGGTCCGTCACCGTGCCAGAGAGCGTCGCCCCGGTCACCTGGGCAGAGACCGGCGCCAGAAACAAGGGACTGAATAGAAGAGTAACAAATGCCGCAAAACCACCAGCCATCTTGATCGGATGCATTTCAGAAAACATGAACGTCTCCAAACGTCGATAAATCTCGCACGGACACACTTTTCCCGAAATCCCTGTGCGTCCTTTAACGTCTATTAAATAATTCTTTAAAATCTCTAGCGACTGTTTCGGCTGTTTCCCGTGACAATACGGATATATTCGATTCCTCTGGGGCACCAGGAGGACCCGCCGGTTTGCTGACCTCAACTACAATTTGTTAGGAACAGTTTATCGGGTGAGCTCTAGTAAAACTGTTACGCAAGTAACAGAATGTGGGGAGTCCATGGCATGGCGGGCTTTGATAATGTGTTTAGGGTTTTCAACGAATCGTTAACTACTGATGCAAACCATAGCGGCCTGCATCGCTTTTTCTGTCTTCGCGTAAGAAGCGGCGGATGTTGTTCCCATTTAAGTCCGCGTACTAGATGTAATCGTTTCTCTTATCGAAAGCGAGCCCATAAATAAGGTATCGCAAAACCTGTGGGAGCCTGATACATCTTGAAAGTTCCGGTGTTCGGGTCCAGTCTCCGAAGCCGATTCCCCTGAAAGCCAGCGAACCAAATGTTATCTTGCGCATCGACTGCCATCGGTATCGGGCGGGGATATGTTTTCGTTTCTCTCGTAGTCGGATCCAATTTTATAATCAAGCCGAGGGGCTGCATGCTGAGCCAAACATTGCCTTTCGAATCCACTGTGGCGTCGTAGACGGTATCGTCAGCGTTGAAGGGATCCGGTGGTTATCCAGGAGTGTTTGGCCAAGCCTCTAGAGTATTTTCAGGGTAGCTGGGCGGGACTGGCATCTCGTATTCTGAACCTTTCCGTCTTCACATTAAATTTCAAGAGCGTACCCTACTGCTTATCGCAGACGACCAGATTGCTAAAAGACTGGCCTTTAGGGTCTGCTCCTTTGGCCGTGATGGTCAGGACCTTCCCGTCTTTGGAAACCGCGAATCTCGCCGTCTCAACATGCTTGCCACCCCTCTTGAAATTTACTTCGACCGTGTTGGCGTCAATTCGCTTGGCGGCGATGGTGTCTGCCCCACTGGGTACCGCCCCTGTTGTGGGGTAATCCTTGCTGTCAGTTTTGATGGGGTATCCGTACGCCACGGGCTTTCCGGCTGCGTTGATGCCCTCGACGCTGACATTCCCAGAGGGATCCCAGGTTCGCGTCTGAGTCTGCGGTGCGGGACCCGGATCATACTTCGATTTCGCAAGGTTGACCTTCCAGGTACCCGCAAATGGATCGCTCTGGGCCAACAACAGCCCCCCGGCAGTCAATACGAAGAGCATAACCGCAAAAACTGTAAGCAGTCGTTTCATGTTTTGCCCTCCTTGGATGCATTCCGGGCTGGTTCCGCTGAGCGAGGAATGTTACGCGGGAGGTTACGCCGGACTGCCAGGGGGCGTCAAGTCATTCCCATCAACCCATCATTCCCATCAACCCCGCCGAGATAGTATAAAAGAAATCGTGCACATAAAATGCATAAACAACTTCACGCATGAAACTTTCATTCACTCCACCTTGCCGGTTTCCACCGGCGCACGGAGATTTGGCATGAAGCCAGGACAGAATATGGGAGTCGCTCTTGTTACCGGTGCCGGCCGCGGGCTCGGCGCCGAGGTTTCAGTGGCTCTGGCGGAGGCCGGCGCAGAAATCATTCTGGTGAGCCGGACTCGCGAAGAGCTCGAGAATGTTGCCAAGCGCATCGTCGAGAAAGGAGGGCGCGCCAGGGTGCTGGTTTGCGACATCACCGATGGTACCCGCGTCCGGCGCGAGATCGAGCATCTTGAGCGGCTCGACGTGCTCGTCAACAATGCGGGCATCATCTTTCTCCAGTCCTTGGTAGAAGTCTCCGAGGACAGCCTTGATCAGCAGCTGGCGCTTAATATTCGGGCGACATACCTGGTGGCACAGGCGGCCGTGCGGAAAATGCTCGAAGCGCCCGATCGCAAGGAGCGCGGCGGGGTCGTGATCAACATGTCCTCGCAACTGGGACACGTAGGCCTGGCCGGACGTACCGTCTATTGCATGACCAAGCATGCGATTGAGGGCCTGACCAAGGCGATGGCGGTCGAGCTCGGTCCCTACAACATTCGAGTAAACTCCATCGCCCCGACCTTCGTTGAGACACCGATGACGATCGCTCGCCTCCGAGATCCCGCCTTCCGGGAATGGGTTACCGGCCATATTCCCCTCGGCCGGATCGGGCGAATCGAAGAAATCACTGGCTCCATCGTCTTCCTGGCCTCGCCGGCCGCCTCTCTCGTCACCGGTACTAGCTTGATCGTCGACGGCGGATGGACAGCTCAATAGCTGGCGGAAGACGGTGTGGTTGGGCTGTTGCAAACAATATTTTCCCGACCGGCGCAATGAGCTCGAACGAAGTAGATTCCCTCTTCAGGCGCCAATTCCTTTGCCGTTGGCTCCTCACTCGATGGGAATTGAGCGTACGCATCGAGTTGGGATTCCTTAACGCGCCTCGTCCCGCGGTAGGATGAGATCGAGCGACGGAGCATGCTGTGCTGTCCTCTTTTTCGCTCCGGCGCCGACTCGCTGTCTCGGTCCGGCCGGCGGGACGGCGAGCAGCCGTTACGACCTGCGAAGGCCGCGCCTTGCACGTGTGCAACCAATCTGCGTGATTCAGGTATCATTCCTTCGATGCCGCTCACGACCGTCCGTGGGCGGTCTCACCCATGCCCCCTGACGTCTGTTTTCGGTTTCCTTCTTCGCTTGCGGACGTGGTCGCACAGTGCTGGAACAAAGCGGCCGCACCTGCGGAATGGAACGTCACGCCCGGGCGATTTCAACGATCGCTCGAGCGCAGCGTGGCACACCGGTTTTCTGCCAGGCTGGCCGCCACGGACACAGCCAGCCTGACGGCATCCGACCTCGGAGCGATCGAGTCGTATCTTGGCTCACTCCGCCTGCGAGATCTCTCCCTTGCTTGCGCTTGCAGCGCGGGCGAAGCCGCAGCGTGGGACTACTTCGTAGCCGAATACCGCCCCGAGCTCTACCGCGCCGCACGGGCGATCGCGGGCGAAGCGGGTGCCCGCGAACTCGCCGATTCGTTGTACGCCGAGCTGTTCGGCCTCCATGAGTCCGAGAAGGGACGCAGAAATTCGCTCTTCGATTACTTCCATGGCCGCAGCAAGCTCGGGACGTGGCTGCGCGCGATCCTGGCGCAGCGGCACGTGGACGAATTCCGCCGGACGCGCAGGGAGGAGCCGCTCGATGACGCCCGGGGGGAGAACGTTCTTCCGGCCGCGGAAGTGGCTCTCTCGGCGAACAATCTCTCGCTCGATCCCGAGCGTGATAGATATCTCGCCATTCTCCAGGCAGCGCTGACGGCGGTACTGGGAGCTATCGCTCCGCGCGACCGGCTGCGACTGGCCTACTACTACGCCGACGATCTGACGCTCGCCGCGATCGGAAGATTGCTCGACGAGCACGAGGCCACCGTATCGCGCAAACTCGAACGGACGCGCCGCGACGTGCGCCATCAGGTCGAGCTTCGGCTGCGCTACGAAAAGAAATTGAGTGAGGCGCAACTGCGACTCTGCCTTGAATACGCCCGCGGAGAATGGCCTTTCGATTTGACGGCCGCTCTTTCCGCCCGCGATTGAGCGCCAGGGCCTGCAAGCTATCCGGTTTTGATCGTTCTAGGAGATGGAGGAGAATAGTCTCATGGCTCCGCGGGAGGAGGATAAGGCAATGACCGGACTGCTCGCGCGAAGTCTTGTGTCCAACCGAGGAGCGAAAGGCGCAGGGGCGGAGAACGATTGCCCGGGCCCCGACATCCTGGCGGCCTACTACGAGCGCTCGATCGATCGGGACGAGACCTCGCAATACGAGCTACACTTCTCGCAATGCGTGCGCTGTCGTGAACAACTGGCAACGATGGCTCGCGCCGAACCAGGACCACGGGCCGCGCCCGCGCGCCTATGGCTGTGGGATTGGCGCTGGCTCGGGCCGACGGTGGCTGCTGGTTTGCTGCTTGTGGCTGTCTGGGCCGCTCGGCGATCGACGCCCCCTCAAAGTACCGATCAGGTGTCGAAGGGACCTCTGGTCGCGATGTCCAGGCCCGAGCAGCAGCCTCGACAGCAGGTCGAACGAGCCCCCGTGCCGTCGCTCACGGCGCCCTCGCTCCCCGCAGCTGGGCCACAGGCACAGCCAGGCAGGTCCCGAGGGAAACAGCAACCGGCGGGAGATCTGCCACTGAACGGTCGTAGTTTCACAAGCTTGGATGCGTTGGTCGGAGGGGCCAATGCGCCCGCGCGCCTTCCGCCATCGACTCCAGCCGATGCGCAAGCCACCACTGCCGCTCCCCAGGGTGTCACGAGCCCCGCTCCGATCGCCCGCAACGCTCGCCCGTCGACCGATGAAAGCGGCGGAACATTGGAAGGATTCGCCGAGCGAAACCGTGCGGGCACCTCGACGAAAACCTCGAAGACCGACCAGATGCAGGCAGCGGGGTCGAGCAGCGTGGCCCGGACCGAACAACCCGCACTGGCAGAAGCGGCCGTAGAACGCTCAACCCAAGTCCTCGTCCGCACGCCGAATCCGGAACTGCTGTGGCGGCTCGCCGGCGGAGGCCTCGTCGAGCGCTCGGAAAATGGTGGCGCGAGCTGGCACGAACAGCTCTCGGCCGTGAATGCGCACCTGGTAGCAGGCGCCGCTCCGGGGGAGAAAGTCTGCTGGCTGGTTGGCCGCGATGGACTGATACTCCTCACCAAGGACGCCAGAAACTGGCAGAAAATTCCGCCGCCGATCCCCGCCGATTTCACAGCCGTGACGGCCAAGGACGGATCATCGGCAACCGTCACCACCACCGACGGCCAGCGATTCACGACCGGCGACGGCGGCAAGAAGTGGACTCCCAGGCGCTGACCGTTCCCCCGCGGCAAGTTATCCGGCAAGAAATCTCCCCCACGCCGTTCTAACTATGGATGCAATTCGGCCCGAAGGAGACCGCCCATGCCCCGAAGAATGAGAAACGTTCCCGGCACCGCGATTCTGGCCGCGCTCTGCCTGCTGCTACCCATGGCCAGAAACCTGAAACAGGTCCGGACGGCGTCAGCAAGGACAGACACGGCATCAAACACCGCCCCCCCCACGACCACTTCAAAGGATCAGGTCGAGCTCTCGGTCACGGTTTATAACTCGAATATCGCGCTGGTCCGCGACGTCCGGCAGATTCATTTGCAAGCGGGTGTCTCGGCGCTGCGATTTGAGGACGTCGCGGCTTCGATCAATCCCGCCACCGTCCACTTCGGCTCGCTCACAAACCCCGAGAAGCTGAACGTCGTCGAACAGAATTACGAATACGACCTGCTCGACCCGCAAAAACTCCTGCAGAAATACGTTGGCCGCGAAATTACGTTCGTGCGCCAGGTACAAGAAGCGGGAGCAACGAAGTGGGTTGAAACAAAAGCTCTCCTGCTGGCCGACAACAGCGGTCCGGTTTGGAAAATCGGCGATGAGATTGTCACCGGAATATCCGCCGATTCGTATCGCTTCCCGGACCTGCCAGAAAATCTGTATAGCCGGCCGACGCTCATCTGGACGCTCGATAATCGCGGCCCGGGCGCACAGCGCGTCGAAGCGTCGTATCTAACGAACAACATGAACTGGAGCGCGGACTACGTCCTGACCGTCGGGCGCGATGAAAAGGCCGCCGACCTGAACGGCTGGGTCACCCTCGCAAACAACAGCGGAGTCGCTTACGCGAACGCCAGGCTTCAGCTCGTTTCCGGTGAAGTCCATCGCCTTGAGCCACCCGCGGGCGACCGACTCTATGGAGAGGTCCCCGCGATGTCCAAGGCGGTCCCCGCGCCGCAGGCATTCGAGCGCGAGAATTTCTCCGAGTATCACCTCTACACGCTCGATCGACACACTTCGATCGAGAACCACGAGTCAAAACAAATCAGCTTGCTCACCGCCACCAACGTGCCGGTCGAGAAGTATCTCGCTGTCGAGGGCCTGCCGTATTATTACCGCAACCCGCAGGGCATCGGGAACTCGATCCCCCAGCCGGTGAAGGTTTACTACCGCTTTCAGAACGAGGACAGGGCCGGACTGGGGATGCCTCTGCCCGCCGGAACCGTGCGCGTCTATCAGTCCGACTCAAAGGGCGGCGTGCAGTTCGTCGGCGAGGACGGCATCAAGCACACCCCGAAGGATGAGAATGTGCGAATCTACGTGGGCGATGCCTTCGACGTCGTGTGCGAGCGCAAACAGACCGACTACAAGAAGCTCGCGGCCAATCTCTCGGAAATGGAGTATCAGATCACGCTGCGGAATCACAAAGATGGTCCGGTGACGGTCGAAGTCCGCGAGCCGGTCGGCGGCGATTGGGAAGTCCTGAGTGCGAATTTCAAGCCGACGAAACTCGATTCTTCAACGATCGGGTTCCGTGTCCCAGTCGAACGGCAGGGCTCCGCAACGCTTGACTATCGCGTCCGGACCAAGTGGTAAGTGCTTGGAGTCGGACCCGCGCCGAATCAGAAGGCCGGTAAGGGAGCTCCGCGATTGGAGAAGAGCATGTACATCGACTTCGGCTTGCCGCCATCTAGGCCCGCCGGCGCCGGTCGGAAACGGTGGATTCCAGAGCGTTGCCGGCCTGGTCCCGGCTGACCACTGGCGCGGAGTTCCAGAATCCACTCACCTAACAACCAGGCCGAGAGAGTGGGCCTGAGCGCCCCTAATGCGGTCGGGCGCGTCAGAACCGAAGCTCATGCTTTCAGCATTTCCATCGCCACGAGAGCCTGAACCGCCCCGCCTATCGATTCGCTCCGCTTGCGATCGATCGGGAGCCCGGATGATTCCGATGGGCAGCGCTCAGCGTGTTCAGTCTCTTGCCGGAGAGTCTTGCTGCGCAAGAGCGAGTTCGTGGGCGAACAACGGATTTCCAGGGAATTCCTGGGTCAGTTCGGCAAGCAAGGAGCGAGCACGGCCGGTTTCATGTTCACGCTCGAAGGCCAGCGCCAGCAGGATCTTCGCGAACGGCTGCAAATAACGGCCGTGCTGGGCGGCAATTTGCATCTGCTGGATTCCGCGCGCCCGGTCCCCATGAATCCCCCCGATGCGCAAAAACAGGCGCTTGTACGCTGGCAGGCAACCGATGATGTAATTGCTCGCGCCGAGCGCGACATAGGCGTCCTGTTGCGAGGGGTCGATCGCCAGCAGCCGGCCGGCCTCATCCTCAGCCTTCCGCATCAGGCCGAGGCTCGCGACCTGTTTCTTTATGATCAGCGCGTCATAGTCCGATTCCATTCCGTCGGTCAGCGTGAGCACGAGCAGGCCGGGTACGTCGCGGGGATTCGATTCCACGCGTTTCCTGGCCATTTCGCGGGCGCGGCGGTTCGCATCGAGAAAGTCATCGTTGCGGTTTTCAGACGCGCTCCCGTCAACGCCGCCGAGCAGCTTCTGGTCGTTTAAGAAGAATGCCGACGTGAACACGCCCTTGGCGTTGAATTCCTCGTAAAGATAGCTCGCCGCTTCGGCTGCTTGGCCGAGCGGATCGTCGGGTCGCAATTTCTGGTAATTGAGGAATTCCCCGCGGGCTCCATGGAAATTGAGATTATAGAGATCCCGGAAGCCATCATCGAGGACGCGCGAAGGATCAGCGGCCATTCGCGGCTGGGCCGACGCGTCTTCCGTCTGTTCTGCCTCTTCGGCTGCGGCCCAGACCGGTGCCTGCGACAGGAACCCTGATGCGAGAAGCGCAGCCAACCCGATCCGGGTCACTCGAATTGTGGAGTGGTTTCGCACGCAGCTTGCTCGGAGGCGGATCCTGTTCGCGGCATGGCCGCCCGAGCTCCCAGTATATGTGAGAATTCCCGGACTCGCCGGGTTGCATCTCACGCTGTTGTTATGCCAGGCCCCCCACGGAGTGTGCGCCGCAGGGCCCGGCCGAGAGCCAAAGGGAGCGCACTCTGGGCTAACCTACCTGACCGAACCCGGTCTCCGCAATACCCTGTTGACCGGAGTCGACCGGAGCCCGGGCGGAGGCCCGGAGGTGCTCCGAGCGGCTCTCAGAGGTTCTTCAAGAGAAACTCGGTCATTCGCTCGAAGAGCTGAATGCGCGACGACCGGTCGCCGATCGAGTGGCCGCGCCCGGGAAAAATCATCACCTCGGTCGGATAGCTGCCCTTCTCGATGAATTCGCTCAACAGCTCGGAGGTGTTCGCGAAATGGACGTTATCGTCGCCGCTGCCATGGGCGAGCATCAGCTTTCCCTTCATGCTGGAAACCTGATTGACCGGCGAGGACATCCTGTAGTTCTCCGGATTCTCCTGGGGGAGGCCCATGTAGCGCTCGGTGTAGATGGTGTCGTAAAGACGCCAGTCACTCACCGGCGCAACAGCGATCCCGGCTTTGAAAACCTCCGCCGCCTTACACATTGCTTCCAGGGTCATGTAGGCGCCGTAACTCCAGCCCCAGATGCCGACGCGCGAACCGTCCACGTAAGGCAGCGACTTCAGGTATTTCACGCCGGCGAGCTGGTCCTCGAGCTCCACGTTCCCGAGCTGGTGATAGATGGGAGTTTCAAAGGCATGCCCTCGGTTGTAGGAGCCGCGATTATCGAGCGTGAAGATGATGTAGCCTTTCTCGGCCATCATCTGTAGCCACAGAGACTCACGCCCGCCCCAGACGTTCCGGACTTCCTGCACCTGTGGTCCGCCGTAAATGCTGATCAGCACGGGATATTTTCGCGAGGCCTCGAAATCCCGGGGCTTGATCATCTTTGCGTAGAGCTTCGTGCCATCGTCCGCCGGGAGATTCACGAATTCGATTGGCGACAGATGGTATTCGGCAAGTTCCGGCACATCGTCCTGATTGATCACGCCGACTCGCGTGCCGTCGGTGCGGTCGAGCTCCTGTCGCGGCGGTGTCATGGCGTTTGAATATACATCCACGAAGGCGGAATCATCGGGCGAGATGATCACGTGGTGCGTCCCCGACTCGCGCGTGATGCGCGTGATGCGTCTGTCCTCTAGCGAGACCCGGTAGAGCTGCGTGTCGCGGGCGTCATCCTTATTGGAGAGAAAGTAAATGTGGCCGTGTGCCTCATCGACAGCGGGATGGCTCACCGCTCCTGGACCAAATCCGCTCGTGCCGGTGATTCCCCAGTCGCCGCTGGTCAATTGCTCGAGCTGTTGGCCGGAGACATCGTACAGATAGAAATGGCGGAAACCGGTGCGCTCGCTCGACCACAGAAAGCGCCGGTTGTCGGAGAAAAAGTACAGGTCATCGCTGATGTTGATCCAGTATCTGTCTGTCTCGGTAAGGATGGTCCGCGAGGCGCCGGTTCGGACATCGCAGAAAAGTAGGTCCAATCGATTCTGTGCACGATTCAGGCGCTCGACGGCGACCTGCTGGCTATCAGGCAGCCACTCGACTCGTGCGAGGTAAATGTCCGTTTGGGCGCCCGTGTCCATCCACTTCGTATCGCCGCCCGTAACCGGCACCACGCCGATGCGCACAGTGGGATTTCGCTCGCCCGCCTGCGGGAAGCGCGTGTAGGTGATCGCTCCGAGCGGTGCATTCATGTCCAGAATCGGATATCGCGTGACCGGGCGCTCGTCCATTTCGTAATAGGCAAGCTTTGAAGAATCCGGCGACCACCAGTAGGCGGTGGTCACGTTCAGCTCCTCGGGATACACCCAGTCGGGCTGGCCCTTGAGAATTTCCTCGCTCCCGCCGCTCGTCAGCGCCCTGGTCTCGCCGCTTCGAACGTTCACGACCCAAAGATCCGAGCCACGCACAAAGCTGACCCACTTGCCATCGGGCGAGAATTTCGGATCTTCGATCTCACCTTCGCCGGTCGCCAGCGGTTTCGGCACCATCGTTGTCAAATCCAGCAGCACCAGATCGCTGTTGCCCACCAAGAGCAATGAGTCGCCTCCCGGGGACCAGAAATAATTTCCTGCCTGGACACGGCCGAGGCCCGTCGATTGAACCGCTTTCGCCTTCTCCGGCTGCGCGAGGGCGGCCAGTGTCTGGGCCTTCACCAGAATCTTGCGATCGGCCGTCGTCGCGTCCATGGTCCAGAGTTCGTTGCGCTCGAGATAGGAGATGCGCTTTCCGTCCGGACTCCATTCGATCCCCGGCGTCAAACTCCCCTCCAGGCCCGGCGCGCCGTAAATCCTCTCGACCGTGAGAGCCTTGCCAGCCGCGCTTCGCGCCTGGGCCCCGGGCCCCGGGGCCGGTTGACGTGCCTGAGCCGCAGCGACACCGAGTCCGATCGAGAGTGCGATCCATAGAGCGGGCCGGGCGGCCATCGATCGAACGCGCCGCGCCATGTTCGCGGGCGAAACGTCATGCATGACTCCCTCCATCGACAGACGGCTGATTCTATCCTTCCCGAGCGTCAAGCGAAGTCGTGGCTCGGCCGGAAACAGGAGAGCGCGAGAGAAAATGGAACGATCCCCCTCCGGGCTTCTCCTGCCTGTCTGGACGGGCGAGCGGAGCGGTGGCCGCTTCGCAGCTATCGTGTTTGCTCGGAGGAGACGGCTGCCGGAGCAATGGCGGCGGCCGATCTCTCGCTGCGCCGCGGACGGGTGAGAAATGCGCCGATCGTCACGGCGATCGAAACCAGGAGAAACGAGCCGTCTCGCATCAGTGTTTTTGGGCCGAGCTGCTCGCCCGGGCCGAAGCATCCGCAATTGATCCCGAGGTGTAAAGCGTAGGACCGCACCATCACGGCGAAGAATCCGGCTAGCAGCAGCGTCGTGAGCAGCGCCGAGACGCGCACGGCAACCCCGCTCAGAAGCCAGAGACCGAGAAAAAGCTCGAACGGCGGCAGCAGCTGCGCGACCGTGCTGACAGCCGGGGCCGGGAGCAATTGATAGGAATCGACTTCGAGCGCGAACAGGGCGAGCGAGGTTTTCACCGAACCGATCGACCACGGCATCGAGGCCTGCGGCCTGATTTTCGAATAGGCGGCGAGCAAAAACACGGCGGCGAGCGCGAGCCGTCCTACCGTTACCAGGACATATCCGACTCCGCCGCGCACTCGGGTGGTCATGTGATTCTGTCGCAGGCCATGGGATGGCTCAGCAGTCCGCTACTGGGTCAAAAGCTGGTCGAAGAACTGTTTCAGAATAGTCCATGAAACGACGCCAGATGCCGCTGAGTACTTTTTCCCTTTGTAGTAGATCACAACCGTCGGTGTCGCCTGCACCGGTATTTGACTTCCGAGCGCTTTATCCTGATCGATATAGGTGTCTTCAGCGCAGCCGTGATTTGCTTGCGCCGCACCACCGGCCTGCGTCGAGGTGGTGGAAGCCGTGGGTTGGTCTTCGCAGCCCTCCATCAATTTCCCTACGCGCTTGAACTCGGAAGGGGACAGTGCAGCCGCAACGTATTTTTGGATATCGCCGTTCGCCGCCCAGGCGTCCTGGTTGTCGTAAAGCGCAGCCTCGACGTCTTGAAATTTTCCGATCCGCGCCGCGGCGTTCGCCCAGCGCGCCGACTCGTACCCATATCGGTGCATGGGAAGCGGGTAGTCGCGATGAACGATGTAAACCTTCCCAGCGGCGACATAGTCATTGATCATCGGCCTCAGCGTCTGCTCGTAAAACGAGCGACACGAGGGGCACTGGAAGTCGCTGAAAACCTCAAGCCGGATCGGAGCGTCCTTAGATCCGTAGGTCTTTTGCGGCGCGGAGACTGGTTCGGAAGATCGTGCAGCCGACTGCAGAGTGTTCCGAGCTGCGTAGCAAGCCATCCCGGTCGCGAGGGTCGACACGACCGCAAGGGCCCAGAGAGCCCGACTGGCCCAGGTGGCCCATCTTGCCCGCGCGGTGCGCTGATTCGATCGATCGATTGGAATATTCAATCCTTCCTCCCGAGCCTCAGCAGAAAAACCAAAACGACATTGTAGCGCGAATTGCCTCCGCCCGGACCGTCGCTTCAAAGCCCGGCGCGCTTTAAGCTCCGATGCCGGGGCAGGGCAGTTGGTTCGCTCCCGACCGGAGTGCCCCGGGGGCTCGTGGCATTCGGCTAGGCGTTGCCCACCATTCTCGCCAAGAAAAATGCAGATACTCTAAATAAGTACCTTAAATGCATTGGAATACAGACACGTAGGAAACTTGACAATGAAACACTCAATGTGTATGATGGTCGTGCTTCAACCCGTTCTATCGAGGACTGGGTCATTTGGATGTTACAGGAGCGGATTCCATGAGCAAGATTATCGGTATTGACCTGGGCACGACGAATTCAGTCGTGGCCGTGATGCAGGGCGGCGAACCGGTCGTCATCCCCAACCAAGAAGGAGCGCGGACGACGCCATCTGTCGTGGGCATTACCAAGAGCGGAGAGCGTCTCGTAGGTCAGGTGGCCAAGCGCCAGGCAATTACGAATCCGGAAAACACCGTGTATTCGATCAAGCGTTTCATGGGCCGGCGCTATGATGAAGTTGCCGAAGAAATCAAGCGGGTGCCCTATAAAGTCACTCGCGGGCCCCACGACGACGCCCGGGTTGAAATTTCCGGCAAGGTGTATAGCCCGCCAGAAGTCTCGGCGATGATTCTTCAGAAGCTGAAGACCGCGGCGGAAGACTTTCTGGGCGAGAAGGTCGACAAGGCGGTCATTACCGTCCCGGCTTATTTCAACGACAGCCAGCGCCAGGCAACCAAGCAAGCCGGCGAAATCGCGGGCCTCGACGTCCAGCGCATCATCAACGAGCCGACTGCGGCAGCGCTCGCCTACGGCCTCGACAAGAAGAAAGACGAGACCATCGCCGTCTACGACCTTGGCGGCGGCACGTTCGATATTTCCATCCTGGAAGTCGGCGAGGGCGTGGTCGAGGTGAAATCGACGAACGGCGACACGCATCTCGGCGGCGACGACATTGACCAGCGCATTGTCGAGTGGATGGTCGCGGAATTCAAACGTGACCAGGGCCTCGACGTCAGCAAGGACCGCATGGCCATTCAGCGACTCAAAGAGGCCGCTGAGAAGGCCAAGATTGAGCTGTCGCAGCTGCAGGAAACGGAAATCAACCTTCCCTTTCTGACGGCGGACGCTTCCGGGCCGAAGCACATGCAGTCGAAGTTGACCCGCGCAAAGCTCGAACAACTGATGGAAGACCTACTGCAGCGGACGGTTGGCCCCGTGAAACAGGCGCTGAGCGACGCGGGCCTTTCGCCGGACAAGATCGACGAGGTGGTTCTGATTGGCGGCTCGACGCGCATCCCGCGGGTAGTGGATATCGTCAAAGGGCTCTTCGGCGGGAAGGAGCCGCACAAGGGCGTCAACCCGGACGAAGTGGTCGCGATCGGCGCCGCCATCCAGGGCGGTGTGCTGGGCGGTGAAGTCAAGGACATCCTCCTGCTGGACGTGACCCCGCTTTCGCTCGGGGTTGAAACGCTCGGCGGCGTGACGACCGTGCTCATCCCGCGCAACACCACGATCCCGACCCGCAAGTCGGAGACCTTCTCGACGGCGGCGGACAACCAGACATCGGTAGAAATTCACGTACTGCAGGGTGAGCGGCCGGTCGCGAACGGCAATCGCTCGCTCGGGAAATTCCACCTGATTGGAATCCCGCCGGCCCCGCGCGGCGTGCCCCAAATCGAGGTGACGTTTGACATCGATGCGAACGGCATCTTGAACGTCTCCGCGAAGGACACGGCGACGAACAAGGAGCAGAAGATCACGATCACCGCTTCGACCGGCCTGAGCAAGGAAGAAGCCGAGCGCATGAGAAAAGAAGCCGATGCGCACTCGAGCGAAGACAAGACGAGGCTCGCCGAAGTGGAAGCCCGCAACCGGCTCGACAATCTTGTCTATCAGACCGAGAAGCTCGTCAGGGAGAATCGCGAGAAGCTCGCTGAAGCCGACGTCAAGGCTGCCGAGGGAGCGATCGAAGAAGCCCGGCGAGCGCTCGCCGATGGTGGTCTCGAGAAGTTAAATGCCGCCACGGAGAGTTTGACGAAGACCTCGCACGGCATCGCCGAATCGCTCTACAAGGCGCAGAGCGCTGCCGGGGGCGCCGGTGCTTCGACCGGCGCAGGAGGCGGGACGCGCGGCGGCGGTGCCGGCGACGGCGGCGGCCCTGCGCCCGGACAGAGCGACGTTGTCGACGCCGAGTTCGTGGACGTGGACGAATCGAAGAAGCCCAACTGACCTCGGTTGCAAGTGGTTGCCGGGCGCCGAGCGCTGCGCGCGTCCCAAAGCGCCCCGAAGGCCGCTCTGACCACCAGGAGAGCGAATTGACCACGGTCCCCATCCGGCGGACCAGCCCGCCACAGGCGGTGCAAAAGATCCGCGACGGCGTGTACCTGGTCCAGGTCGCCATTTCCGAAAGCCCGAGCGCCGATTGGCGCCGGCTCTTCTACGACGCGCAGCAGGACGTGCCGCCGGATTTCGCACCGCGGTCTGTCGAAATCAGCGGAACGTTTTTGCGCTTCAAGGCTGAACCCGGCAGCGTCGAGCGCAAGCTGGGCATCCTAGACCGCTGGATGGAACGGGCCGGCCAGAAAGAGGCCGCTGCCGGCGGACGATCCGAAGTCCAGCGGCAAAAGAAGGAGGAGTTGGCGCGCGAGGCGCTGGAGCTGGCGGAATGGAACGCGCGTTGGGCGAGATTGTGAATTGCCGCGATTCTAAGCAGCCGCCTCGGCGGCGGATCTGGGGGTCCGAACCTAGGGCTGCGATCTCGTGTTTCTAGCCTCGAACCCCGGAGCCTCTCCGATCGAGGCCCGGCATCTCTATGCGGTCCGAGAGCTTGGCGCCAGAGAAGGCGAGCCACCATGGCAACCACTACCAAACAAGATTACTACGATCTGCTCGGTGTGCCGCGCAAGGCATCGGTCAAGGAGATTCGTGCGGCCTATCGCAAACTGGCGCGCAAATATCATCCCGACCTGAATCCCGGCGACAAATCAGCCGAGGAAAAATTCAAGCAGATTCAGGAAGCCTACGAAGTCCTCTCGGATGCAAAAAAGCGCCAGACGTACGATCAGTACGGATTCAACGTTCCCGGGCCAGGCGGTGTCCCGCCCCCGCGCGGGGAATATGGTGGCCCGGCCCCCGAGGACATTCACTTGGATTTCGGAGGTTTCGATTTCGGGGGCGGTGCGTCGAGTGGCGGCGGGACCAGCTTCCGCGATCTTTTCAGCCAATTCTTTCGCGGCGCGAGCGCTGCCCGCGGGGCGCCTGAACACGAAGCGGGCACCGATCTCGAATACCAGATCGACATCACGTTTGCCGAGTCGATGCACGGCACCGTCAAAAAGCTCAGCTTCACGCGGCTCGACGTCTGCAACGTCTGCCATGGCGCGGGCACTGCGCCTGGCGACGAAAAGGTCTGCCCCACCTGCGGTGGTTCGGGAAAGACGACGCAGGTCAGCGGCCGGATGCGCTTTGAGATCACCTGCTCGCGCTGCGGCGGCAAAGGAAAGCTCCGCGGGATTTGCCACAATTGCAACGGCGAAGGCCGTATCCCGCGCGCCGATCCGCTCGAGGTGCGCATCCCGCCCGGTGCGCAGACCGGATCGCGTGTGCGGGTGGCCGGTAGAGGAAACGCTGGAATGAATGGAGGTCCGCCGGGCGATCTCTACATCATCATGAACGTCGAGCCGCATCCTTTCTTCGATCGCCGCGGCGACGACCTCTACACCGTCGTGCCCGTGACCGTGACCGAAGCCTCGCTCGGCGCCAAGGTCGAAGTTCCCACGATCGATGGCCGTTCGCAGGTCCGCATCCCGCCCGGAACGAACTGTGGAAAGAAACTTCGCCTGCGCGAGAAGGGGGCGCCGTCGGTGCGTCATCCCGGGAAACGCGGCGATCAAATCGTCGAAGTGCAGGTCGTCGTGCCCAAGCCGGAGGACGAACGCGTGCGCAACCTTCTGCGCGAGCTCGGCAAGATCGATCACGAGGACCCGCGGCGCGAAATTTTCTCTCGCGCTGCGGTGTGACCGATTTCTGGTTCTTCAAGGCGATTCGTAAGGAGACGACGATGGCACCACGCCCCAGGAAAAAGGCCAAAGCGGGCTACATGATTAGTGCCGTCTCCGAGCTCTACCAGCTCCACCCCCAGACCTTGCGCCTGTACGAGCGCGTCGGCCTGCTAAAGCCTTCGCGCTCGCAGGGCAACACGCGGCTCTACACGGATTCGGACCTCGAGCGCCTGGAAGTAATTCTCAATCTGACGCGCGAGCTGGGCGTCAACCTCGCGGGCATCGAAATCATCCTGAACATGCGCGACAGAATGGCCGAGATGCAATCGCAAATGGAAGCGTTCATCAACTTTGTGCGCAACGAAGTCGCGCGCAACTTCGCGGCCGGCGATGAACCCCGCGTCCGAAACGCCATCGTCCGCTCGATCCCACACCACGCGATCCGCGTCGAAAAGTGATCCCCCCCGCGATCCTGCGCAATGCCAGCAGGGAGAAAGCCGACGTCTTCAGCCGGTCTCAACCCCGCGTTTCAGTTTATCCACAATTCATTGCTCTTCGCACACGACCGGTGCGCTTGCACTCTCGAAGCGGCGCGCTTATCCTTGCCGAATGGCGCGACCAGATTGTCCGACCTGCCAGGGCAGCGGCTGGAAAGTCGTCGAGCGCACGACCGATGGGGCTCAGCCACTTCGAGCGGCGACGGAATCTGCTGCCGGCGAACCCGCGATGGTCTGGGCCATGCCCTGCGACTGCACCATGGGCGACCGCACCGAGCGGCTTTTCGCAAAGGCTCGTGTTCCCCAACGCTACCGCCACTGCGATTTCGAGAATTTCGAGACGGACAACGAGATCGAGCAGGCTTCTCGCGAACAGCTCCAGGCCTGGAACCACAGTCTCATGCAAGCAAAACTCGTCGTTGGGCGCTTCGCCCGGGAGTTCCCTTTCGCGAGCGAGCACGGTTTGCTCCTGATGGGCCCGTGCGGCACGGGCAAGACTCATCTCGCTGCCGCGGCTCTTAAGGAAATTGTCCTGCGCGGCCATGGCGGCCTTTTTTACGATTACCGCGAGCTGCTCAAGGAGATTCAGGACAGCTTCAATCCCCAGAATGAGTCAACCGAGATGAGCGTCCTTGAGCCGGTGCTCAAGACCGAGATTCTAGTGCTCGATGACGTCGGCTCGAGCAAGCCGTCGCTCTGGTCGCTTGAAACCGTCGGTCATGTCCTCAACACGCGCTACAACGAAAAGCGTGTCACGCTCCTCACCACCAATTTTCTCGATTCCGATACGGCGGCCAATACCACGGCTTCAGCCGCGAATCCTCGCGTGGCGGGCCTGCGCGCGCCGAACACCGAAGACTCCCTCACCGAGCGCATCGGCAAGCGCATCCGCTCCCGCCTCTATGAGATGTGCCGCACGATCGAAATCTCCGCCCCCGATTACCGCAAAGAGATCCGTCACGCCGGCCGCTTCCGCGCCTAGACCGTCTGAGCCGCGATTTGGCTATCGATCCGTCGTAGCCGAGCGCTTGGTTCTCCATGATTCATCGGGATTCGTTCGATTCGTTCGACAGTCATTGCTACGCTCTGCCCGCGAGCGTAGAATGGGCTACCGCGAATTGCGGGACGAAGGAAAGTTCTCACTTCGGTGTGTCGCTGGCTCCAGGGACCGTCGGTTTGCCTGGCTCAGGCATATAACACTGATTCAGATGGCACTCGTTGACAGATCCGGCCGGGGTGCCCGTTGTCGACGAGCGCAACGAGACCGCGCGGGAGGATCGATCCGTCGACGGTCGGGGCGGTATCGGCCTGATCGCCCAGGTTTCGCGGTCATCACGTCGCTGCTTCTCTCGGTCTGCGGCTGACGGCCGACCGAAGACTGCGAGCTTGCGTGTTCAGCCAAGACGGCCACGACTTGAACTTCCGAGAGCGAAGCGGAAATCAGCGATCAGATTCACTCGAACGTCGCGACGAAACAGAAGGGCCATCGTATCAGCAAGCCAGTTCTTGTGCCGCGCTCGCGCATGATCGTCTTTATCGGCGGCTGGCCTAGCGACCCCCTGTGTCTCCCGGGAGCCGGTCTATTGGCTTGCTCGGTCGCGGCCGATACCGGCGGTAGAATTGTTCGGGCCTCCTGGGAGCTGGGGAACTATGGCGGATGAAGAATCCAAACTTTTCTCTCTGACCGAAGCCGAACGCCTGCGCAGGCAGGTCGAGCCCATGCTGATCGAGGCCATGAATGCTCGGCGACGGATGGGCGAACTCGATGCGCAGTTGGGTGCGCTCGCCGAACGCATTCAGCGATCCGGAGGATTGCTGATTCCCTACGAAAGTACCGCGAGGCTGCGGCTCGAACGCAACCGTTCCGAAGAGGCGGTTCAGACGACCATCGACCAGATTCACGCGACCGGTTGCATCGTCAAAGATCTCGACGTAGGGCTGCTCGATTTCCCGTCGCGCATCAACAACGAGGACGTGTATCTTTGCTGGCGGCTCGGCGAGGATCGCATCCGTTTCTATCATCGGCAAGACGAGGGGTTTTCGGGCCGCAAGCCCATCGATCCGCGTGACGCGGACTATCGCAACCCGATTCAGTAGCGCCGGTCGAAAATCGCCTCCGGCGGGCGCGAGTGCGCTGCTCCGGGCCGATCCTCCGGCGGCCTCGAGCGGCGAGAAGTTTTGTCCGGGCGCGGCCTTTCGCCGTGCCCGTATCTTTGCCCAGGGACATTCGTGACGCAACGCGCTCAAAATCGGCTGAAAGATTCCGTGAGCCCGTATCTCCGGTCGGCCGCGCATCAGCCGGTCGACTGGCACGAATGGGGGCCACAGGCCTTCGAAAAAGCGCGCAACGAAGGGAAGCCGGTCCTGCTCGATATCGGCGCCGTGTGGTGCCACTGGTGCCACGTCATCGACCGCGAGAGCTACGAGAACCCGGAGATCGCCGCGATGATCAACCAGCTATTCGTCCCGGTGAAAGTCGACCGCGACGAGCGCCCCGACGTGGATGCTCGCTATCAGTCCGCTGTGAGCGCAATTTCGGGCCAGGGCGGCTGGCCTCTCACGGCGTTCCTGACACCGGACGGCAAGCCCTTTTACGGCGGCACCTACTTTCCTCCCGAGGATGCGATGGGTCGCCCCGGCCTCAAGCGCATTCTTCTGGCCGTCTCCGAGGCCTTCAAAACGCGCCGCGCCGAAGTGGACAGCTCCGCCCAGACGCTCGAAGATGCGGTCGCTAGGGCGGAGGTCCTTCAGGGCGGCCGCGGCGAATTCGATGCGGGCGTTGTCGATGCCATCATCGAGTCGACGCTGGGCATGTTCGACCAGACCCACGGCGGGTTCGGCCACGCGCCGAAGTTCCCGCACGCGAGCGCAATCGATTTGCTGCTCGAACGTTACCAGGCCACGCGCGAAGCCCGATTGCTTCATGCCGCGGAGCGCACGCTCGAGGCGATGGCGCTCGGGGGTGTCTACGACCAGATCGGAGGAGGGTTTCACCGCTATTCGGTTGATGAACGTTGGTGTGTGCCTCACTTCGAAAAAATGTCATACGACAATTCCGAGCTGCTGAAGAGTTTCTTGCACGGCTATCAGGTCACCGGACACTCGATTTTTCGCGAAACCGCTGAAGGAATTATCGCCTGGGTCGGCGATGTTCTCTCTGATCCCGAGCACGGAGGTTTTTACACGAGCCAGGACGCCGACCAGACACTCGACGACGACGGCGACTACTTCACCTGGACGCGCGCCGAAGTTCGCAAAACGCTTTCACCCGAAGAATCGCGCGCGGTCGAGATCTTTTACGACGTTGCCCCGGTCGGCGAAATGCGCCACGATCGGGATCGAAACGTCCTTTGGGTCGCTTCGAGCCATGAAGAACTCGCGAAACAGATGGCCGTCGATCCAGCGAGCGCCCGCATCATCGTGGCTCGCGCGAAGGGAAAGCTTCTCGCCGCTCGCCGCGAACGCCGCCCCGCACCCGCCGTCGATCGAACGCTCTACGTCGGCTGGAATGCGATGTTTGTCTCCGCCTACCTCGAAGCCGCGCGCGTGCTCGGCCGCGAAGATTGCCGCGATTTCGCCCTGAAGACGCTCGAGCGCATCCTCACCGAGGCCTGGGACGGTTCGAAAGGTTTTCTCCATCGCCTGGGCGGGCCCTCGCTAGAAGGTTCGCTTGACGATCAGGTATCGACCGTTCTGGCGCTGCTCGACGCCTGGGAGACCACACTCGATCCCCGCTATTTCCTCGTCGCCGAGCGCGCCATGAAACTCGCGATCGAGCGGTTTGGCGATGCCGATGACGGCGGTTTCTTCGATCGCGCGAAGGACGCCGCCCCGATGGGCGGCCTGGAAGTGCGTCGCAAACCGGTTCAGGATTCGCCGACTCCTGCCGGAAACTCCGTCGCGGCGATGGCCCTCGACCGGATTTACGCTTTGACAGGGGAGCAGAGCTACCGCGAATGGGCGGAGAGAACTCTCGAAGCCTTCGTGGGCTTGATTCCGAGTTACGGACTATTCGCCGCGACCTATGGTCTGGCGGCACTCGTTCATGCGCGTCATCCACTTCAGGTGGTGGTGACCGGCACGAGCAAGGATCCGAGGTCGACCGAACTTGAGCGAGCAGCCAGGGAGGTCTATCGCTTCGCGAAGGTGGTCTTGAGAATCACACCGGAGCGTTTGGCATCCCGCTCTCTCCCTCCCGCCCTCCGCGAGGGATGGCCTCAGCTAGACGCAGCGACTCCGCAGGCTCTGGTCTGCGTCGAGACCACCTGCTACCCTCCCGTCACCGACCGCACCGAACTGACCTCGCTTCTCACGGAGGTTGCTACGAGCAGGGCCACCCGGTGAAGCGACTTCCGGCTCCCCCGGGTCCGCTCGCGAAGAGACGAAATGGCAGGGCACATCGATCGACCCGCTCGTCGACCGGCGCTTAGCCGGGCCGCTCCCGCCTTTCGACCGATTCGCGACCAATTCGGAGACATCGCCTGATCCATCAAGCAACCGGTACAGGAAGGTGGGAGCCTCTCTTGGCGCCGGCATCTCGTCGTACGGTTTTTCCCGTGTTCCCGGGTTGCCCGGTGCGATCGCCGGTGCGATAATGAGTTCCTCGCCGACGACTTCGAATCGGGTTTGGGCGCGATCGGGAGGTTCTTATGGCCATGCGGGATGCGTGGATTGAAAGGCGGGCGGCGGCGATGACGGGCGGCGCACGCAACTTCTCCCAGATGCACTACGCCCGCCAGGGCGTGGTCACAGAAGAGATGCAATACGTGGCCGCGCGTGAGAAACTCGTGCCAGATGCCGTGCGCAGCGAAGTAGCCCGAGGCCGCGCCATCATTCCCGCTAACATCCATCATCGCAGTCTCGAACCGATGGGCATCGGCGTAGCCTTCGGCTGCAAGATCAACGCAAACATCGGAAATTCGGCCACCACGTCGAACGTCAACGAAGAGCTCGAAAAGCTCCATCGCGCCGTGCACTACGGGTCCGACACGGTGATGGATCTCTCGACCGGGGGCGACATCCCCGCAATCCGCAAGGCCATCATCAACACTTCGCCTGTCCCGATCGGCACCGTGCCCATCTACGAGGCAGTTTCGCGTGTTCGACGTTCGGAGGATTTGAATATCCAAGTCATGTTGGAAGTCATCGAAGAGCAAGCCGAACAGGGCGTGGATTACATGACGATCCATGCAGGCGTGCTTCGCGAGTTCTTGCCGCTCGTGCGCAACCGCATCACCGGAATCGTCAGCCGGGGCGGCGCGCTGCTGGCGCAGTGGATGAGTTTCCATAAAGCTCAGAACTTCCTCTATGAGAACTTCGGCGCGATTTGCAAGATTTTCCAGAAACATGACGTCAGTTTCTCGCTTGGCGATGGACTTCGTCCTGGCTGCCTCGCCGACGCGAGCGACGAAGCGCAATTCGCCGAGCTGCGGATCCTCGGTGAGTTGACCAAGAAGGCCTGGGAATACGACGTTCAGGTAATGATCGAAGGTCCTGGCCACATTCCCATGGACCAGATCGAGCTGCAGGTGAAAAAAGAGAACGAGCTGTGCTACGAAGCGCCATTCTATACGCTCGGGCCGCTCGTCACGGATATTGCCCCGGGTTACGACCACATCACCAGTGCCATCGGCGCGGCGATGATTGGCTGGCACGGCGCCTCGATGCTCTGCTACGTGACCCCCAAGGAACATCTCGGTCTGCCCAACGCGGATGATGTCCGCCAGGGCGTGATCGCCTACAAGATCGCTGCTCATGCGGCCGACGTGGCGCGGCATCGCCCCGGGGCGCGCGATCGCGACGATGCCCTCAGCTATGCGCGCTTTCTGTTCGATTGGAACAAGCAGTTCGAGCTCTCGCTCGATCCAGAAACGGCCCGCGCCATGCACGACGAGACATTGCCGGACGACTTCTACAAAGAAGCGAAGTTCTGCTCGATGTGCGGGCCGAAGTTCTGTTCGATGAACGCTACACAGATCGCAGAAATCTATCAAGGCCTCGACCAAAAAGACCGCGAGCAGAAGTTCGCCGAGCTCCTCTCGAAGGTTCGATAGAGAGATCGAGGTCGAACGCTCGGCAGACGGCGACGCCCAGACTCCAACCTGTGATGAGGGATGCACAGGAGGCGGCTCGGATGGGAGCGAGAGCTCGCTCCGAACTCCGGCAGATTCTCCCCGTCGAGAGTCACATGTAAGTCCTTTGCTTTCAGTGTCGCTCGCACCTTCGATCTCGGCAGCCGCGATCTGTTGTGCCGACCCAACGACAGGCGCTCGGGAGGCCAGAGATTTGCCGTCAGGGGATCTTTGTATACAGTTGAAATATAATAACTTAATAGAGCCATCCGGCCTTCATCACTGTTTCCCGCTCACCTCG
>DATMRE010000094.1:0-7466 GCA_035566475.1 Verrucomicrobiia bacterium
TGGCGTTAGTCGAGCGCGTCGCTCCAACTAACTCCACGGTCCTGCTGGGGGGCGAAAGCGGTGTCGGCAAGGACCTGATCGCCCGCGCCATTCACGAACATTCGCAGCGTGTCTCCGGGCCCTTCGTCAAAATCAATAGCACGGCGATTCCGGAAACCTTGCTGGAAAGCGAATTGTTCGGATACGAAAAAGGCGCGTTCTCTGGAGCGTCGGCAAGCAAGCCGGGAAAATTCGAGCTGGCCGACAAAGGCACCCTGTTTCTTGACGAAATCGGCGACGTGCCTGCGGCTATCCAGGTGAAACTCTTGCGCGTGCTTCAGGATCGCGAGTTCGAACGCCTAGGCGGCACGAAAACGCACAAGGTGGACGTCCGCCTCGTCGCCGCCACCAACCGCGATCTGCGCGCTGCGCTCGAGGAAGGCACGTTCCGCGAGGACCTTTACTATCGCTTGAATGTCGTGGCGATCGACATTCCCCCTCTGCGGGACCACAGAGAAGACGTCCCCGCCCTGGCTCATTTTTTCCTGGAGAAGTTCGCGCGCGAGTCCGGAACTCCAGTTCAGGGACTCACTCCGGAGGCAATGAAGCAACTGATCGATTTTCATTGGCCCGGAAATGTGCGGGAACTCGAGAACGTCATCCAGCGCAGCGTGACGCTTTCGCCGGGATCGCTGCTCGATGCTGGCGACATTCATCTCGATCGTCCGTCACCGCGGGCGGCCCACGGCGCAGCTCACGTTTTGCCCGAAGGCATGACGCTCGATGAGTGGGAGGAAGAGGCGATCCGCGAAGCGTTGCGACGCGCCGATGGCAACAAGAGCCAAGCGGCGCGGACGCTCGGGCTGTCGCGAAACGCATTGCGATACAGGCTCTCAAAAATCGGTGTTCCCGATTCCCCCGAAAGAGACGGATAGAGCCGCCATCCGAACCGGTTCGCCCGACGAGTCATGGCCTCCGCGAGAGATGCTCTCGACCGGGCGCGAGCTCCGCCACAACCTCGTTGCCCAATCCGAGGCCGTTCGCCGCGCACGGCGCGAGGCTCCGAGCGCGGCTGGCTGAAAACCACCAGGTGCGCGTGAAAGCAGCCACCGGCAGCGCCGCCAGCATCTCGCGTTTTGCGAGTCCCTGTTCCCCTAAGACCCTACATATTCAATGATTTAGCGGCCTTCGCCGGGTGCAGGAGCAGTTTGGCACGCCTCCTGCACGAATGCGTGTGGACATAGAGGTTCCCGGGCGGTGCGACCGTCGGGAGGTGAGCGATGAGAAAGCATGCGGCAAGCTTGGCGGCAATAATTTTGATCCTGGGCGTGGCCACCTTACGCGCGCAAGATCAGCCGGCTCCATCTCACGAGCCAGTCGACCAGCAGGGCGTTGCGCGCGCGAGCTTCATTCACGGCGACGTCTCCTCACAGCGAGGTGATAACGGCGAATGGGTTGCGATGACACTGAACACGCCGATCGTGGCAGGCGACCGAGTATCGACAGGACAGAATTCTCGCGCGGAACTTCAGCTGGATTGGGCGAATATCCTGCGCATGTCGGCGAATGCGACGGCGAACTTCACAACACTGGACCGGAGCAACATCCGGATCCAGATCGGTCAGGGACTGACTACCTATTCGGTTCTGAAAGGCGGCCAGACGAATTCGGAAATCGACACGCCTAACGCAGCGGTCCGCCCGCTCGGAGAGGGAGAATATCGGATCCTGGTCAACTCGAATGCCGAGACCCAACTGACCGTTCGCAATGGTTCGGCGGAAGTCTCGACGCCCGAAGGCAGTACCCGGGTCGAGCGGGGCCAGTTGATCACCATTCAAGGAACCGATAGCCCGCAATATCGGACTGACCCGGCCCCTGGCAGAGATGACTGGGATTCATGGAACGACGATCGCAACAGGTTGATCACCAGCGCCGAAAGCTGGCGGCACACGGACCGCTACTATGTGGGTTCACATGACCTGGACTCCTCCGGCACCTGGACCGAAGCCCCCGACTATGGCCAGGTATGGGTTCCGCGGGTCGACGCAGGCTGGGCACCGTACCGCGACGGCCGCTGGGTCTGGGAGCCTTACTACGGCTGGACTTGGGTCTCCTATGAACCGTGGGGCTGGGCGCCATATCATTACGGGCGGTGGTTCGTTTACGGCGGCGGTTGGGCCTGGTGGCCGGGGCCGGTCGCGCTCTACCCAAGCTATTATCCGATCTGGGCGCCAGCCTATGTGTCCTTCTTTGGCTTCGGAGGCGGCGGCTTTGGCGTCGGGTTCGGATTCGGCAATTGGGGCCGCGTTGGCTGGCTACCATGCGGGCCGGGGGATTGGTATCACCCTTGGTACGGGCGATGGGGCGGTCGCTACGGCGAGATCAACGCCAGAGACTTTCGCAACGAAGAATTCCATGAGGGATTCGAACCGCTCGGTCGAGGCGGAGCGCATTCATTTTCAAACGTGAACGAGGCATTCAGGAACGAGCGAGTGCGAGCAGGGATCTCCTCGATGGCCGGCCACGAATTTGGGCGCGGAGCCGTATCGACGCATCAGGAGCGGGTCAGCGATGCGGCCTTCCGGGGGTCCAGCATGATGACCGGTAAGATGCCCGTCGCGCCGACGCACGAAAGCTATAGCCCGACCGATCGCCGCGCGAATCCGTCGACCTTCCGGAATGCTCCTTCGAGCTCGCAACGATTTTTCTCCGGGTCGAGGGTGAATTCAATGCCGCCCGCAAACAATCCGGGCCGCGGGCAGTCCGCGATCGGCGCGAACCCGAACAACAGCTCGTTTGAACAGGGACATAGTCGACCCGCGTGGCACGCGTTCACGCCTCCGCAACCGGGTAACGTCAACAGTTCCGCGGCGCAAAGCGATCGAGCTCGCGGCGCGTTCCCGGCTCGAAATTATCAGTCGGAACCGTCCGGGCAGCAGGGCGGCTTGGAACATTTCAACCATTCGATGCGCGAGTCGCGGCCGCAGACGTTCGACCGCGGCTCCGGGCCCCCAAATGGATCGATACACCCATTCGAGCCGCCGACCTCTGCCTCGCGCGGCGGGGGCTACGGAGGGTATTCATATTCCTATCGTCCACCGCTCAATATGCGGCAACCGATCGTGACGCCACGAGGCGGCTATTCCGGTTCGCCGCGCGGGTTCAATAGCTCCCCGCACCCGAACAGCGGGCAAGGTGAAGGTGGCCACAACGGAGTATCCCGCGGCGGCTCAGGCGGCGGCTCCCGCGGCGGCTCAGGCGGAGGTCACTCCCGCTAACCGGAGTGTGTTTCAGCCGCGGCCCAGGTTTGCTTGGGCCGTGGCGTCGAGCGAGACAAGCGTTCGAGCTCGCAGCCTGGAAATCACTCGCCGTAACCAGTTGAAGCCGCCAGTGCTTCAAAGATCGGAGCAACAAAGCTCGGTCCTCGATCCTTGCGGTAGGATGGTCTCTGGCTAGGAATTGGCTCCGGCAATTCGCCGCAGTCCTGAGAGAACGGACGACGAATGGAGTCGATGCCATGAGGAAAATCAGTTCGCTCTTATTCTTCCCGCTTCTTCTGGCCGTTGCACTGGCCCTCGCAGCTGCGCAACCCGCCTCGGCCGAAGACGATCCTCCCGGCAGGGTCGCGCGACTGAACTACATTCAGGGTTCGGTTTCCTTCCAGGGCTCCGGCGACAAGGACTGGACTCAAGCCGATCCCAACCGCCCGCTGACGACGGGCGATAATCTTTGGTCTGACAGGGATTCGCGCGGAGAAGTTCATATTGGCAGCACGGCGATACGCCTCTCCGGCGAGACCGGCATTTCTTTTCTGAATCTGGATGACCGTACGATTCAGCTACAGCTCGCGCAAGGGTCCATCGAAATTCACCTGCGACAACTGCTTGGAGGCGAGGCCTTCGAAGTCGACACGCCGAATCTCTCATTCACGTTGACCCGCGCCGGAGAATATCGGATCGAAGCGGACCCCGCTACGAATTCGACCGACATCATCGTACGCGAGGGGGAAGGCCAGGTGAGCGGAGGCGGAGAGTCCTACGACCTGCGAGAGGGGCAGCGGTACGAGTTTACGGGCACCGAACAGCTCAGCTATGACGCCAGGCGGGCGCCTGGTTTCGACGATTTCGAGGATTGGTGCCAGTCGCGCGACCAACGGGAGAACCGTGCAGTTTCGGCCCAGTATGTATCGCGCGACGTGGATGGCTATTACGAGCTTGACGATTACGGCGACTGGCAGAACGATCCCGAATACGGCGCAGTCTGGGTACCGAGAGGGGTTCCCGGCGGATGGGCGCCTTATCATACCGGACACTGGGTTTGGATCTCGCCCTGGGGATGGACCTGGGTGGACGAAGAGCCGTGGGGCTTCGCGCCGTTCCACTACGGGCGCTGGGCCTACGTGAGAGGCGGTTGGGGGTGGGTCCCAGGGCCGCTGGTTGTGCGCCCTGTCTATGCCCCGGCGTTGGTCGGATTCGTGGGTGGAGGCGCAGTTAGCGTGACGGTGGCACTCGGCGGCGGATTCGCCGGTGTGGCCTGGTTCCCGCTCGGTCCGCGCGACGTGTATGTCCCGAGCTACCGTTGCAGCCCGAGATACGTCGAGACGGTCAACGTCACCAACACCCGGGTGGTCAACGTGACCCAGGTCACCAACGTCTATAACAACTACACCCGCAACGTGAACATCACCAACAACTACACCTACGCGCACAATACAACGGCGGTCACAGCCGTTTCAAAAGAGACGTTCGTGAACGCGCGGCCGGTTGGGCCTGCCGCGGTCCGCGTAACGCCGGAGCAAATCCGGAGCGCGCGGGCTATAGAATCCTCGCCTCTCGCACCCACGCGAGCGAGCTATGTCTCGGCGACCGCAAAAGCGGCGACGGCCAAACCGGCCGTTCCGCTCGCGCAGCGTCCGGTGGTTGCCAGGCTGAATCCGGCAGTTCCCGTCAACGCCCGGCGGGGACCGATTTACTCAAATGAAAGCAGGCCTTTCAATCAGCAGACGACTCCGCCCGCAACTCAGATTGAGCGGCCAGTGCGGACAGACATTAAACCGCCTTCGAACACCGTATCACCACCCCCGCGGGATGGACTGCGGACCTTCCAGCCTCCCTCGGCTGTGAACAACGCCGCGCAGCCCCAGGTGAACAACTCGGAGCTCCGCGGCCAGAACAACGTTCCCTACCACAGTGAAGCACTGCCGCAGAACCAGGAGCGGCCAGCGATGAAATTCACACCTCCGGTCAAGGCCAGGGAAGAAATGTACGACGTCCATCCAGCCTTAAACCGGAAGGAAGTGGCACCAGAACGGAGGGAGGAGGCGCCAAAGCCAGCGCCGCGGAAGGAGGAGCCGCCGAAGCCAGCGCCGCGACAGGTGCCGCATGAAGAATCCCGGCCTCGCTCCTAGACTGGCCGTCACTCGCGCGTGCGACTGACGCCCCGGGGGGAACGTCCGGCGGCATCGGAGCGAGATCTTGGCCCAGGAGATGGCCGTTTGAAGGTGTTGGCTCGACGCGAGCGGGGATCGAGATTTCCCGCGATCAAGCGGCGCTCTTCTTTTTGTCTTCAGCGCTTGCCGCCGCGCTCTTCGCTCCGCCTTCCGCGGCAAGTCTCTTGGTCCAGGGCCGGGCGCGTCCTCACGGCAGAGTCACGCTTCGTTGCTGACCGAGTCTTGGCAAGCTGCATGCTGACCCCACCGCATTTTCACCCCTCCCGAGCCTTCATTGCGCCCGCTCTCTCGGCAAATCGTAGGGTCCTCGCCAAGATGGCACCCTGGCGCAGACACACCCGACCGATCAGCCGCCTGCGATTGAGAGAGCCGGATTGCCCGAGGGACTCCAGTTGAAAACCTGGGCCTCCGATTGCAGAACAACGAATGGAGCCAGTAGCCGCCCGACCGGCAGGGAGAAGGTTACAAATTGCCATCCGGCGCGCAGGAATCCAAGGCTACGGTGAAGGCAGCTCTGGTTGCGCCGGAGCGGTTGGCGCGCCAGCCGGCACCGATGGCTCGAGCGCCAAGTAGGTGCGGCCGAACGCCGATTGCTCGGTTCCTGCGCCGATTACCACGGCTTGCACCATGAAGCGCCCGGGTGGCAACTTTGCGAGCGGCAGGCTGATGCGGAACGAGGCGGTATGGGTTTTGGCATCCACGGCGGAGGAGGCGAGCAGTGGCGTCGCATTAACCTCTACTCCATTGCGGAAAAATATCAGGCCGGCGCGCAGCGCGCTCGGATCAAAGCCGTCCGGCTTCTCCGGATAGTAAGCCTGGAAGAAAACATAGAGCATCTGCTGCTGCGTGAAGAACCGGGTTACGCTCGGGACGATTCTCTGGCCCTCCATCTCGAGTGGAGAACTTGTCATTTTAGCTCGAACTCCCTGCCCCTTGGTTGCGACCTCCGATGATTTCTCAACCGGCAGAAGCTGGTTCGAAAGCAGGATGGAGCTCAGAGTGATGCGGCCCGGCTGCGGCGGCGCCACTACGATGCCCTCCTCGAAGGTGCCGATCTTCCCCGATTCATTCTCCCGGGCGAGAAACTTCAGGCGATAAGTTCCCGGTGCGAGAACGACCCCGCCTTGATACACAAGATTGCTCTGGCGCACTTGCTCGAAGCGCTGCTCGTCAAGATGCACGTTGATGGTGTCCTGCAGCTCGGCGACCGATTGCCCAGAAGGAACGGCGCGAACCTCCGCCGCGAAGTCGAAGGCGGCTTCGCGGCGGCCGCGTTTTTGCGCCCACTCGAGCGCGGTAGAGGAGAGTTTTGCGGAGATCGGAACGTAGACCTGCTGGTCCGTCAGGCGGAACATCGTCGTCTCGACCGCAATGGGCAGCTCGACGACAGGATTGTCCGAGCGCATGGCTTCGGCGAGTTGCGCTTGGCGGTCCTGTTTCTCGAGGTGCTGAAAATCTCGCGGCGCGTAGTAGCCGTTGCGGGATCGGACGTGCACACCCGGCGCCGAGACCCTCACGCGCAGGGCCCGCCAGCTGCCGTCGTGCTTGATGTTCGAGCCGAGGTAGTAGCCGACCAAGTAGTAACCGGTGTTGTCCCGCTCGATCTGGGGGAATGCTTCGTTCAAATCGCCCAGATCGAAGAAGGCACGTCCGCCTGTGTCGGTTGAAAGCGTCGCGAGCGTCTCGCGAGAATCTTCGCGCTGATCGGTCTGGTGATAGACGGACGCGCCGGTGAACATGGAAGTCCCGCCAGCGGCGTCGGCGGTCACGTCACCCCCGGGGACCGCCGCCATTAGGCCGCGCGAATCGATCGAATAGATCGAAACGTCGGCGCGATTCGCGGCGTCGGTGGCGGCGCGCAACTGCGTGCGGTTCTCCTCGCCCGTCTGAGTGATCCCGCTCGTAAATTCGATGATGGCCTTCCTGCCAGGAATCGCACCAAGGACGTTCGCCAGGCCCTCGACTGCTTCGAGTTTTTGATCCGTATTGAAGACGTTGAATTCGGTCTCATCCGGGGTGTAGGCCGCTCCGGTGTCTT
>DATMRE010000095.1:0-25721 GCA_035566475.1 Verrucomicrobiia bacterium
CCGGCACGATCACTCCCGCGCGCATTCTCATCATCGGTTGCGGGGTCGCCGGTCTGCAAGCGATCGCCACGGGGCGTCGGCTCGGCGCCGTCGTCTCCGCTTATGATCTCCGGCCGGCGGCCAAAGAGCAGGTACAGAGCCTTGGCGGACGATTTGTTGAGTTACCGATCGAGGCCAAAGACGCCCAGGACGCCCGGGGTTATGCGCGCGCTCAAGACGATTCGTTCTATGCTCGGCAGCGCGAGCTGCTCGGCCGGGTCATCGGCGAAAGCGATGTAGTGATCACGGCGGCCGTGGTCCCCGGGAAGAAGTCACCGGTGCTCGTCACTCGCGAGATGGTCGAGCACATGGCACCTGGTTCCGTGATTGTCGATCTGGCTGCTGAGCGCGGCGGCAACTGTGAGCTCACGCGTCCGGAAGAAACGATAGTCGAAAATGGCGTCACGATCATCGGCTGGATCAACTTGGCGAGCACCGTGCCGTTCCATGCCAGCCAGATGTATGCGCGCAATGTCACCGCGTTCCTTCTCCACCTGGTGAAGGATGGCAAGCTTCGGCTCAATCTTGAAGACGAGATTACCCGTGAGACGCTGGTGACCCGCGGCGGGGAGGTGGTGAACGCCCGGGTGCGGGAGTTCTTTTCACTTCCAGCGCTGGTTTCGCAGGCCGAAGTCTAGTTTTGGTTGCCGAGCGCCGTCTTCGCCGGTTCGTCTCTCCCGATCGCCGAACAATCGGGAAGATCCTGGCGCTGGTTTTCTACCGACGAGCTCTGGTCCCCGGCCGAGCTTGTGCCGAGGATTTGCGGGCGGGCAGAAGAAAGCACAAGACAAGAAAGGATGGGCGAATGTCGTCAGAAGCAATCATTAACAGCCTTTTCGTTTTCATGCTGGCGGGCTTCATCGGCTTCGAGGTCATTCGGCGGATTTCACCCTTGCTTCACACGCCGCTCATGTCACTGACGAATGCGCTTGACGCGATTGCCGTGGTCGGCGCCATCGCGCTCGCGGGCGAAGGCAAGAGCACGCTCGCAACGATACTCGGCACGATCGCCGTCGTTGCTGCTTTCAGCAACGTCGTCGGCGGTTTCTTGATAACGGATCGCATGCTCAGGATGTTCAAGTCGAGCCGTCCTCAGAAACCGTGACCATGGCTCACGTATCGAACACCATCATCGAGATCATCTATCTCATCGCCACCGCCCTCTTCATTTTGTCCCTGAAGTGGATGAGCGGACCGAGCACTGCCCGGCGCGGCATTTTGGCCGGGGAGGTCGGGATGGCCCTAGCCATCGGCGGGACCCTGCTCGAACACGGCATCATCGATTACCGCTGGATTGCCATAGGACTTGTGCTCGGCGCGATCATCGGCGTGCCCCTCGGCATGGTGCAGATGACCGCTGTCCCGCAGCGAACGGCTCTCAGTCACGCTTTCGGCTCATGCTGCGTCACCCTGGTTGGTACCGCCGAGTTCTACCTGCGCACGCCGAACGTACCCAAGTTCATGATGTCGGTCCTTTCGATGGAAATTATTCTCGGCGCCCTGACGTTTACCGGAAGCCTGATGGCGGCCGGAAAGCTGCAGGAAGTCTTGCCGCAGCGTCCGATCACCTACAAGGGCCAGAATTTCGTAAATTTGGGACTTCTGGCCGTGGCGATTGGAATCGCGGTTCGGCTCGTGACGCACCCCGGGGAGACGCATCTGTTTCCCTTCATGGTTGGCATTCCCCTCGTTTTCGGCGTGATGATGATCGTTCCGATTGGCGGCGCGGACATGCCGACCGTCATCTCGCTGCTCAACTCTTACGCCGGACTTTCCGCTGCGGCGATGGGGTTTGTGCTCAATAGCAAGCTCCTGATCATCGCCGGCGCGCTCGATGGCTCTTCGGGCTTCATCCTCTCGGTGATCATGTCGAAGGCCATGAACCGTTCCTTCGCCAACGTCCTGTTCGGGGCATTCGGCCAGGTGCAGACCGCCGCGGCGGGCGATACGGAAGCGAAGACCGTGCGGAGCGCTACGGCGGAAGAGGCAGCCGGCATTCTGGCGGCTGCTAACAAGGTTGTGGTGGTACCCGGCTACGGCATGGCCGTGGCCCAGGCCCAGCACAAGGTGCGTGAACTCTACGATTCGCTCACCAAGCGCGGCGTGGACATCAAATTTGCCATCCACCCGGTTGCTGGCAGAATGCCTGGGCACATGAACGTGCTGCTTGCCGAAGCCGACATTCCCTACGACAAGCTGATGGACATGGATGATGCCAACCCGGAGTTCCCGCAGACCGATGTCGCGCTCATAATTGGTGCCAACGATGTTACAAACCCCGCGGCGCGGACCGATGCCAGCAGCCCGATCTATGGCATGCCGATCCTCGATGTAGACAAGGCTCGCACCGTGATGGTGATCAAGCGCAGTATGAGTCCGGGCTTTGCCGGTATCGACAATCCGCTCTACTATCTGGACAGGACCCTGATGCTGTTTGGAGACGCCAAAGGCTTCGTCGGTGATATCGTCCGCGAGCTGGGCGGCGGCGCGCATCACTAGCTCCGAGCGGGCGGTCAACTGAGGAAACGATCACCCCTTACCTTCGACCGCCCCAGCGGTTTTCCGCCGATTCCGAGCGAACGATGATGACGTCAGCGGAATCGCCTTCCGGGAGGAGTCGCACACACGACCGCGGGTCGCCACATTCGATCGGAGTTGTCCTCTTGTCTCCCGCGGGAGGGGCAGCCGACCCCTGCCAGGTCGAAAAGCAGGAACTCCGACGACTCGTCGGCCTTTACTCGGATCTCGGTTTCACCGGAAAGAGCCAGATTTGCAGCAGGTGCGTCGGCTCCTTAGACCGTGGGTTGAACTCGGAGTGCATGACCCCGGTGCCCGCCGTCATGTGCTGCAACTCGCCGGGACGGACCACGCCCCGACCACCGGAGCTGTCGCGGTGCTCGAGCGCGACGCAACTCTCTAGGTTATTTTTCACCCGAACGACGGGTAGCCGTTCGCGGAATTCCGGAGTGGCAGGCCAAATCCACTTGAGTGGGAGGGCTACCTCGCCCATTTAACTTAAGCGTTGACCTGGATTCAGGAGGTACTCGTATACCATGTCCAAAAGTGTAGCCGTGCTTGGCGGTGGAGTCGCGGGGCTCAGCGCTGCGCAGGAACTGGCGGAGCGCGGATACGACGTCACCGTTTACGAAAAGAAGGACATGTTCGGAGGCAAGGCACGAAGCCTCTCGGTGCCAAACACCGCAACTGGAGGCCGCCAGGATCTCCCTGGCGAGCACGGATTCCGGTTCTTCCCGCGATTCTACAAGCATCTGCCAGACACCATGGAGCGGATCCCATTTCCGGGCAATGTAAGTGTCTTCAATAATCTGGTAAACGCAACACGAATCGAAGTGGCGAGGTCAGGCAGAGGGCCGCTGGTTCTGACCGCGCGGGTTCCCCAGAACATCGAGGACTGGACGGTTGCTCTTCATAGCATGTTCAGCGGCATCGGGGTTCCGAATGAGGAGGTTTTATTTTTTGTCGATCGGCTCCTCGTACTTCTAACGAGTTGTCCAGAACGGCGGCTGGCGGAATACGAGCGAATCCCTTGGTGGACGTTTGTCGGCGCCCAGACGCGATCGAAGGAGTATCAGACCCTGCTGGCCCAGGGACTCACGCGGTCGCTTGTGGCCATGCGAGCGGAGGATGGCAGCACGCGAACCGTGGGTTATATGCTTTTGCAACTGCTCTCTGGTTTGTTGACCGCGGGCGGATTCGATCGCCTGCTGAGCGGCCCTACGAACGAAGTCTGGCTGAACCCCTGGGTGAGTTACTTAGAGCAACGTGGCGTAACGATGAACCTGGGCGTGACGGTGCAGCAGATTCATGCCGGGCCGTCTGGGGTTACATCCGTCCGTGTCGAGCGCAATGGCCGACCGCTGGAGGTGACAGGGGATTATTACATAGCGGCGATGCCCGTCGAGATCATGGCCGCACTCGTGACGGACGAGTTGCAACGGCTAGCTCCGTCGCTCGCGAACTTGAATCAGCTTCCGACCCGGTGGATGAACGGGATTCAATTTTATCTCGCACAGGATGTTCCGCTGGAGCATGGACACACTCTTTACTCAGATTCGCCTTGGGCACTAACTTCTATTTCCCAAAAGCAATTCTGGCAACAAGCAAATCTGGCAAACTATGGCGATGGTCGCGTGACCGGACTGCTTTCCGTCGACATCTCGGACTGGGATGCCATCGGCATTGCTGTAGGCAAGTCAGCGACGCAATGCACGGCGGACGAAATCAAGCATGAAGTCTGGGCAGAGTTGAAAGCTCATCTGAACGTGGAAGGCTCGCGGACGATACGGGACGAAAACCTGCTCTCCTGGTTCCTTGATCCCGACATTCAGTTTCCGAACCCTTCGGCAGTGACGAATGCCGAGCCACTCCTGATCAATAAAGCCGGGACATGGCAATATCGACCCGAAGCGACCACTGAGATCCCAAACCTGTTTCTTGCTTCCGACTACGTGAGGACCTATACGGATATAGCCTGCATGGAGGCCGCGAACGAGGCGGCTCGACGGGCGGTGAATGGAATCCTCGCGCACTCCGGTTCCAGCGCCCAGCCGGCGGCCCTTTGGCCGTTGCAAGAACCAGAGTACTTCCAACCGATGATTGAGTATGACCGACTACGATTTAAATTAGGCTTGCCGCACGGTACCTGTCCGATTTGAAAGTGGCAGTCAAACATCCGAATTTGTTAGTCCTGCCGTTCAGATTGGAACTGATTCGGCGAGCAGCGTAGCCAGCCCGCGAGGTCAGAAATTGACGGTCGCCTCCGTACAGCCAACGATACGTCAACTTTGACGGGTCGGCAGTGTGGTCATAACCGGGTTCGATTGTATGACCGTCTGTCCCGCACGAGGTCACCGCTGTGAAAAACGCCACGCATCGCGCGGTTCCTCCAATCAGCCGTTCCGTCACAGAGATGTTCGTTCGTATCCACGGCAGAGCTGAGGACACCGGACGTGTTCCTTCGCAGGCGACCCGTGATGACGCCGTCCGCACGAACAAAGAAGCTCTTGGCGTCGAAACTCCTCCTTTCTTCCAAACGCTCAACGTGATCGCGGCAATCTTCCTGGCCAAGGTGAGACGAGCCATCGTTGGCTTGGCAATCTTCTGCGGACTAACGAGGGGATCGAGCTTCCCCGAGATTAGGATGCCCTCAACGATGCAGGCATCGGTCGGCAATAATGATATCTGGATCAACTGCAGCGACATATCTGCGCGGGAAAGCTGGCCCCTCGGCCAGCAAATGTGAAACTGAAAGCTAGGATTCGGCCCGATCAGGGCTTTTGGGTGGGACGGAGCAGGATTTCGCTGATAAAACTCTGGGGCGCCTGGGTCACGATCGTTTCGACGGCGTGCGCTACATCCTCTGGCTCGAGCATCTTAGAGGCATCCTTCCCCGGGTGAGGCGAAAAATCGGTAGCAACCGACCCGGGGCAAACCGCGCTCACGCGAATTCCGTGTGGCCGAAGATCCTCCGCCATCGAGCCGGTGAGTCCGAGCAGGCCCCATTTCGATGCGCAGTAGATTCCTCCTCCTGCGAACGCACTCTTCCCCGCGAGCGACGCCACGTTGATGATGTGGCCGGACTTTTTTTGGATCATTCCGGGAGCGACGGCCTTACTCAGCAGGAACACCGCTTTCAAATTGGTGTCTAACACCGTGTCCCAATCCGATTCGGACGCTTCGTGTGCCGGACCAAAATATCCGATGCCCGCGTTGTTGACCAGGATTTCGATCGAACCGAGCGACTGCTCGATCTGTCCCACCAAGGGCGCGATTTTGCTCACCTGGCTCAGGTCCGCGGCGACGGCAAGCACCGCGTGTCCCCTGCTCTCGAATTCGCACGCCACGCGCTCGAGTCCTCCGGCATTGCGGGCGCACAGAGCGAGTCTTCCACCGAGCCTCGCCAAGCTCCGGGCGATCGCCAGGCCAATCCCGCGACTGGCTCCGGTGATCAGTGCAACTTTGCCCTCGAGGGGCCTCGCTTCGTCCATCGCCGACCTCCGGTCGCGCGACATGGTCAATCGATTCACCATGTTATCATGTGTGCATGCGCGGCACGGAGGCACAGGTCGATTACGAAATTGGAATGCATTGACGGATTTAGACTTGCGCGGTTGCAAAGCTCGCCCTATAATCCCGTGGATTTAGTTCGTCCTGCTGTACCGCGAGGTCGTGGTCCCAGGCTTGACCGCTCGCTTGAAGCAAAACTCGCCCAGGAGGCAGGCAAGTGATGATGCGAAAGTCGTTCAATGGCACGGCCATATTTCTCGCCGCCCTCGTGTTGACATGTCTGCACCCGCAGCCGGCCGCTAGTCAGGCCGCGCCGCAGACCCAGCAACCGGCGTATACCATTCCGGAATACAATGCGTTCCAAGCGGCGAACTCGGAAAAAGATCCGCAGGCGAAGATCAAACTGCTGGACGACTTTGTCGCGAAGTTCCCGAGCTCGACTCTGTTGCAATATGTGTACGGGCTCTACTACCAGACCTACCTCCCGCAGAAGAATTATGCCAAGACCATTGAGTACGCCGACAAACTCGTGGCGCTTGGAGACAAAGCCGATCTGGGCACCCGGCTTCAGGCCATTCAGGCACGCGTCCAGGCCTTCTCCGCCATGCCGTTTGATCCGAAGGCGCCCGACGCCAACGAACAGCTCACCAAGGAACGCGACGCCGCTGTGCAAGGGGCCAAGCTGCTGCAGCAGCTGCCGAAGCCGGCCAACGCAACCATGACGGATGCGCAGTTTGCCGATCAAAAGAAGCCCGGCGTTGCGTTCTTCAGCTCCGCAGCCGGTTCAGCGGCCCTTCAGTTGAAGGACTATGCCGCGGCCGTTGCGGCCTTCAAGGAGGCGCTGGCGAACAACCCCAATGACGCGGTATCCGACTACCGCCTGGGCCTGGCCTATCTGGCGATGTCCCCGCCTCAGGCGCTCGATGGATTTTGGGCGCTCGCGCGGGCCATCAGTCTAAAGATACCCGATACCGACAAGGTCAAGGATTATCTCCGGTCGAAACTCCTGGCCTACGAACAGCCCGGATGCGACACCCAGGTCGATGCGCAGCTCAGCGAACTGCTGCAGCTTGCGGCGAACTCCCCGGAGCGGCCGGCGACCTATACGATTCCGAGCCAAGAGGACTTGAACAAGGTTCGTCAGGCGAGCAACATCATCACCGTAATCGGTGACCTCGGTGGTGGCGGCGACAAGGCCAAGCTGACCTGGCTCGCGATCTGCGGCGCCGAATTCCCAGAGGTAGTGGGCAAGATCGTAGACGAGCAGAAGGCCGAGGGCTACATCGACTTCATGGTTTACACGGGCGCGACGCCGGAAGACATGCAATCAGCCACGATGGCGAACATGAGTGTGAAGGTGTGGACCACCGGCAAGCCTGAGACCCCCCGGGCGGCATCGGGAACTCCGGCCGCGCAGGCCACCCCGCAGCCCGACGTCGTGCGGCTTCAAAAGGACGACGGGATTCGATTTTCAGGGACGCTGGTCAGCTACGACCCCTCCCCGTTTCTCCTACATTGGGATCAGGTCAAGGTGGATCCGAGCGTCATCCCCGAGAAGTCGGAGACGGGGAAGCACGCCCCACGCAAGGTTCCAGCGAAGTAGGCATAGCGATTCCAAGGTGGCTTAGGTCACTCTTCAGCTGCGCCGGCGGCCTACGTGGTCGAGATTGTATTCGTCCACTTTGCGGCTCAGCGTGTTGCGGTGAATTCCGAGGACTTTGGCCGCGCGGGACTGGTTGCCCTTCAAGCGCTCCAGCACACACTGGATGAATTTTTTTTCGAATTCCGTTACTGCTTCTTCGAGTAGGATGCCACGCTCGACCATCATGTCGACCAGCGATTCCAGTTGCTCTTTCACGTTTGTACGCTCCGCGGAACTCTGTGGCGCCGACGCTTAAGCCCGGCACGTGCCGCCGCGCCCCGCTCGCTTGCGTTCGGTAGCAAGCAACCAGGCAAGAGAGCCCGCTTCTTTCAGTCAGTAGAGTGCCTGGCCGGTAATGCTTTCGTATGCTTCTCTATATTTTCCCGTCGTGGCAGCCACGACATCCGCCGGAAGCGCCGGCGCCGGAGGCTGCTTGCCCCAGCCGATCCGCTCGAGGTAATCGCGGACGTATTGCTTGTCATAGGAAGGTTGCGGCTGGCCCGGTGAATATTGGTCCGCTGGCCAGAACCGCGACGAGTCGGGCGTGAGTGCTTCGTCAATCCAGAGCAGATCTTCCCCGACCAGCCCGAACTCAAATTTCGTGTCGGCGATAATGATGCCGCGCGTGTGGGCATGATCGACAGCGCGGCGATAGAGGGTGAGACTGGTCTCTCGCAGCCGCTCGACGAGTGGCCGGCCCACTCGCGAAACCGCCTCCTCGAACGAGATATTTTCGTCGTGGCCGGATGTAGCCTTCGTCGAAGGCGTGAAGATCAGCTCGGGCAGCCGATCTGATTCGCGCAGTCCGGAAGGCAGAGGAATCCCGCAGATGCCGCCGGTCTTCTGATAATCCTTCCAGCCTGAGCCCGAAATGTACCCGCGCACGACGCATTCGATGGGAACGGGGTCGGACCGACGCACGACCATCGCACGCCCTTCGAGCTCGGCGGCATAGGGCTCGAGCTCGCCCGTGAAGTCCTCCGCTTGAAGGACATGGTGCGGGACGACGTCGGCCAGTTTTCGAAACCAGAACAGCGAGAGCTGGGTGAGCACCCGTCCCTTGTCAGGAATCGGGGTTGGAAGGACGACGTCGAAGGCGGATAGGCGGTCGGTCGCGACGATCAGCAGGCGCTCGCCGCCGAGCTCATAGATGTCGCGGACCTTTCCCCGTCCACGGAGAGTGAGTCCGGAGAAATCTGTTCGCGAAACAACTGCATTCATCTGCGGAGAAGCCACTGAACTCGTGTCCCCAGTCTAGGAGGGCGGTATTCTAGCGCAGGGACGGGAGTTGTCAACCGCTAAGAAGCGATCGTTCAGGCGGCGTTGCTTGCTGCTGTCGCGCCCTGGGGAACCGCTGTGCTCGCGGCTTCTTCCCACTTCACGGAGACGAGCTTCGATACGCCGGGCTCCTGCATGGTTACGCCGTAGAGAACCGATCCCATTTCCATCGTCTTACGGTTGTGCGTGACCACGATGAACTGGGTCTGAGCGCACATGTCGAGGAGCATCTTGTTGAAGCGGCCAACATTGGCTTCATCAAGCGGCGCATCCACTTCGTCGAGGATGCAGAACGGGCTTGGCCGGTAGCGAAAGACGGCGATCAGGAGGGCGAGAGCCGTGAGCGCCTTTTCGCCGCCCGAGAGAAGAAGGATATTCTGCAGGCGCTTGCCCGGCGGTTGAGCCACGATGTCAATTCCAGCATCGCCTGAGCTGTCCGGCTCGCCCAGTCGCATTTCGCCCGTCCCGCCGCCAAACAGCGATTGGAAAGCGATCGCGAAGTGCGCGTTGATGAAGTTGAAGGCTTCCTCGAATTTTTGACGCGATACCTGGTCGAGTTCATTGATTGTGAGCTGCGTGTTTTTGATGGACTCCACCAGGTCGTCCCGCTCACGCCGGAGGAACGCTTCGCGCTGCTCGCACTCCTGGAATTCCTCAAGAGCCATCATGTTCACCGGGCCCATCCCGTCGACGCGGGCCTTCATCTCGCCGTAGCTTGTCTCCGCGGCGATCAGCTGTTCGCCCATCAAAAGCTGCCCTTCCTGCGCCACGAGCGCGATCAACTCCTCGGGCTGGGCGTTCAGCTCCGCCACGCAGGACTGGCGCAGATAGTCGCGGTCGGCGTCATTGCGCGCGTTTTCGATCTGGCGCTGGCCGCGCTCGGCGCGAAGCTCGTCAAGTGATTGACGCCTGCTGCGGAGCGTGTCGTCAAGCTGCCCCGTTCGCGAACGCGCTTGGTTCCATTCCTCTTCAAGAGCGGCTTTACTTTCCTCCAAACGCGCCTTTTCCATCCGAAGACCTTCGGCTTGCTGGGACAGCTGAGCCGAGGAAGCCTCAATCTCGGTTGCCTCTTGAGAGAGAGCCGCGTGCTGCTGGAGCAATCTCTCCAGGCGCTCTCCGGCCTCGGCGATCTCGCCGGAAAGCCGCTGTTCGATGGCTGCGGCGCTCGCGAGACGTTCAGACATTGTGGCGAGCTCCTCGCGCCGCGCTACGACCCGCTCCTGAACGAACTGGAAATCACGGCGCAGTTTCGCCAGACTCTCGGAGGCTTCCGCGGCCTCTTCTTCTGCGGCCGCGCGAAGACGAAGCGCCTCGGCATGCCCGCGGCGCGCTTGCTCGGTGCGCGCGCGGACGGCTTCTGCTTCGGCACCTAGACGTGTGATTTCTTCGCGGCTGGCGGCGAGCTGCTGCTCGATCCGCCGGAGTTCATCGCGCGCTTGGTCCCGAAGGTGAGCGGCTGCGACGAAGGATTTTTCCGCCTCCACGTGCTGTGCCGTTCCCGAGGCCAGCTGTTCGTCGCCGAGGGCAACTTGGCCTCCGAGGTGGGCGAGCTCGGCCTGCCCTTCCTGCGCAAGCCGCTCCAGCCGGTTGACTTCGGCTTCATGCTCGCGGAGTTGGCGTTTGAGCGCGAGGGGGCCAGCGTCTCCCTGGCGGCCGCCTGAGACCATGCGCCCGTGAAAACAGGTGCCTTCGAGGGTGAGAAAATATCCTTGCGGCTCTTCCTGGGCCATGCGTTCTGCGACGCCGGCGTTCTCGACGACATAGGCGGCGCGAAGCTTCGTGAGAAAGTGCTTGGCGGCGGGGCCGAGCGGAGCGCGAAATTCAACCAGCCGATCGAGCCGTGAGAGGACGCCCCGAGCGAGCGGCGATGGAGCGTCTGCTTCGGCCGGAGGGATATTCAAATTACGAAACGAATCGACGAAAAAAGTCGCGCGGCCGCCCATTTTATCGCGGAGGAGAGTGACGCCGGCGCGCGCATGGTCAAATGATTCGACGACCACATACTCGAGCTCGTCGCGAAGGAACTGCTCGATCGCGCCCTCGTATGGTTCCTGGACCTCGGCGTAGTCGGCGAGCAACCCGACGGCGCGGAATCCGCTCAGGGAACTATCGGACTGGCTTTGGGCATCGGCATGGAAAAGCTTCTGCACCGCATCGGCCGTGTAAGCCCTCTCGCTCAGGATTTTCTGGATAGAAGCGTGGCGTGCCCGTTCACCCGAAAGGGCTTCCCGGGTGCGCTCGAGTTTCTGTCCGGTTTCCTGCTGTGTGCGGCGAAGCTCGACGAGTCGTGCGCGCGTCGAACGAACCACCTCGCCGAGCTCTTGCGTGCGTTCTCGCGCGGCTTCAAAGAAGACATCAGCTGAATGCGCGCGCTCGGTGAGTACCGCTTGTTCTCCCTCGATCGCGCGCAGCGCCGCAAGGCATTGCGCCTCGACGGCCGCATGCCGCGCTTCCGCCTCCCCGGCCTGGACCGATTCGGCCTGCGCGTGCGCGGACTCTTCGACCAGGCGACCGGCCAGCTGCCGCACCTCTTCCATCCGCGCTTCGAGCTGTTCCTGCCGGGTGACACTCGCGGCCGCTTGTTCGGTCGACTCGCCCAATCGAGCTTCGAGCGCCGCGGTTTGCTCGCGAAACTCGGCGAGTGATTGACGGTGCTCCGAGATGCGAGACCCGAGATCCGACGCCTGCCGTTCTGCCTGTTCGATTTCAATCGCCAGATGGCTCGCACGAGATTCCAGCTGAGCGACCTGTTCGCGGTTGAAGGTGATCCGGTTTTCGGCGCGATCGAGATCGATGGCGGTTTGGCCGAGCAGGTTCTGCGTTCGGCGAAGCTCGGTGTCGAGCTCGTAGGTGCGCGTATTCAGGCGTTCCTGTTCGGCTTCGAGCTCGGAGACCGAGCGCGTCTCCCGCTCCTCGACCGCATCCATTTCGCGGAGCAGGGTCTCGAGGCGTGCCGCTTCGATATCCAGATGCTCGGCCTTGCTGGCCTGGACAATCCGCAGCAGGTCGCGCATTTGTTCGCGCAGTTCGACGTAGCGTCGCGCCTTGGCGGCCTGGCGCTTGAGAGAGCCGAGCTGTTTTTCGACTTCAACGAGGATGTCGTTCACGCGGGAAAGATTGATCTTCGAGGCCTCGAGCTTTGCTTCCGATAGACGCCGCTTCGTCTTGTAGGCCGTGACGCCCGCCGCCTCTTCAATGATCGCGCGCCGATCCATGGGTTTTGAATTCAGGATCAGGCCGATGCGGCCCTGTTCGATGATGGCGTAGCTGTCCGGGCCGAGCCCAAGGCCCATGAAAATTTCCTGGATGTCGCGCAACCGAGACACGCGGCCGTTGACCAGGTATTCGCTTTGTCCGGAGCGATAGAGGCGCCGGGCCACGACGACTTCACCGGGCTTGAGCGTGAGGGCCGGCCGATGCGCCGCGCGCCTGCCCGATTTGCCGCTGGCCGCGGTATCTTCGGAGCCGCTCGTCTCCGCGGGAGCGTCGTCGAGCGGGATTTGCGAGCCACTCTCGGCAGGCGTGGGCGTTTGAACGCCCGCTTCGTCGGCTCCATCGATGACTTTCGCGACGGCCTCGGACAGTTCGGGGTCGACGAGCGTAAGAGTGACCTCGGCCAGCCCCATCGGCGGACGCTTGGCCGTCCCGTTAAAGATGCAGTCCGACATGCGCTCGGCGCGGAGCATCTTGTGGCTTTGCTCGCCTAGCACCCAGGAGATGGCGTCGACCACATTCGACTTGCCGCACCCGTTCGGGCCGACAATGCAGGTAATTCCGCTGCCGCTGAACCGGATCGGCGTCTTCCCGCAAAATGACTTGAATCCGAGCAACTCGACTCTACGCAGTCTCAGCACCGGCGCCTCGCACAGTTTGCTCCCCTGGCCCCATCGGCAGAAGAAGCTTCGATTTGGTCGTCCGAAGGAAGAGGTGTTTCGAGACAAAAACGTTGGAGGGCGCGAGATCGATGGCCCATCCGCCTGGCGCTACGATTTCGGCGGTTACCACGCTACAAGCTAGCACGGCACCGGGGGGCTGTAAAGTGTCATTCCGTCATTCGTTATCACTCTGGTCGTGCGGGCCCGGTCGATCGCTCGCGCTCGGAGCGATGGCCGTCGTCTTCGGGCGCGCTGTTTTATCCGAAGAAGCTCTCGGCTTGATTTGACTTGCCTAGGCGTGAAGCCTAGCATGGCGCGCACGGGAGGGTCGTCTGGAACAAGGAAACGAGCCGGCAAGTGCGCGAGCCATGATGTGGGGTGCGGTGGCCATGGCCGCGATCTTCCTGTTCTCACTTGAAGGTCTGCGGCCGCCTCGGCCCAAGCCGGCAGGCGCTCCTGCGAATCAGTTTTCCGCAGGGCGAGCCATGAACGTGCTCCGCCGGCTGGTGGGCGACGATCGTCCGCATCCGGTTGGCAGTCGGGCGAACGACGCTGTGCGGGCACGCATCATCGACGAGCTTCAAAGGCTCGGCTACCAGCCGGAGGTTCAGAACGCCTTCGAATGCGGCGAGTACGGGACATGTGCGACGGTCAACAATGTGCTCGCGCGCCTGGACGGGAGCGAGGACCTGACGGCTCGCCACCCGGGCGAGACACCCGGCAGACCTGCGGTTCTGCTCGTCTCGCACTACGACTCCGTGCCAGCGGGACCCGGGGCGTCGGATGACGGCGCAGGCACGGCGGCCTTGCTGGAAATTGCTCGGGCCCTCAAGTCGATGCCGGCGCCGCGCCACTCGATCGTGATTCTGATCGACGATGGCGAAGAGGTGGGCCTGCTCGGCGCGAGGGCGTTCGTTCGCGCGCATCCCTGGTCGAAGGACGTGCGCGCGGCCGTGAATCTCGACGCGCGCGGCACGAGCGGGCCGAGCCTCATGTTCGAGACTGGCAGCGCGAATGACTGGGTCGTGCGCCTCTACGCGAAGCACGCCGCACACCCGGCAACCAGCTCCATTTTTTCCTTCGCTTCGAAGCAATTCCCGAACGACACCGACTTCTCCGTCTTCAAGGCGGCAGGTATCGAGGGGCTCAATTTCGCGTATATCGGTGACGTCGTTCACTACCATACGCCGCTCGATAGCATCGCCAATGTGAGCGCTGCGAGCCTTCAACATCACGGAGACAACGCGCTGCCGTCGGTTCTGGCGCTGGCCAACGCGGATCTTTCGAAACCGCCGCCGGGCGAGCGGGTTTTCCTCGATGTCTTCGAGCGTTGGACCATCGGATGGCCGCGAAACTGGACGCTCCCGCTCGGGATGGCTGCGTTTGTCCTGCTGGTTTCGGAGGTTGGCTGGTCCGTTCGCACCAGACGTCTGGCCATCGGAGAGTTTCGATGGGGGCTCATCGGCTGGCTCGCGACGATGGTTGCGACCGGCACGCTTGCTCTTGTTCTCGAGCGGCTGATAGGAGCGGCAGGCGCGCTCCCGGTGGGCTGGACCGCGCTGCCGCTGCCGGTCGAGGTGACGGTCTGGTCCGTCGCGGCTGCCGTCGTCGTGAACATGGCCATCGTGTTTGCCCGTCGCGCGGGATTCTGGGGTTTGTGGGCGGGAACGTGGACCTGGTGGAGTCTGCTATCGATTGTGATCGGCTGGAGAGAGGCGGGGATCGACTACGTACTGCTGATTCCGTCGGGCGTGGCGGCCGTGGCGGGCCTCTCGCTCGCCTTCGGGCGCAGTGAGACGGCGCGAGAGGCGGGCGTCGGGCTCGCGGTCTTTGCGCCTCTCGCGGCTGCCGGCATGGTAGGCGTGGCCCCGGCCCTGTTGCTCTACCAGGCGTTTGGTAACCGGGCACTCACACTGATTGCCCTTTTCGTTGCGCTGCTGCTGACGCCGGTCGCACCGCTCTGTGTGGGTCTGGAAAAGATTCCCGGCAGGATGGGCGCGCTCTGGAGCTGGATTCCGATTTCGGCGACGGTTCTCGCGGCGTTTGCGTCGGCGATTGCTCCTGCCTATTCCGCGAAGGCGCCCGAGCGCGTAAACATCCGATACTGGCAGGACGCTGATTCGGGGAAGTCACAGTGGATCGTCCATCCGGATTCGGGAAGCGTGCCGGAGCCAATCCGCGCTCGCGCCACGTTTCATCGCATTGCGCGCGGGCCTTTTCCCTGGGAGCTTCGCCCTGCCTTCCTTGCCGAGGCACCCCGCCTCGAACTGGCTCCGCCCAGCTTCACAATCCTCGAATCTTCGCAAACGAGTCGCCAACACAGCTACCGCGCCCTGCTGCGATCGGAGCGCGGAGCGCCGGAGGCCATGGCCCTGTTTCCGCCCGGGACGGATATCGAATCGGTTCGCCTCGAGGGCGTACCCATCGAACCGCAATCGGACCGCACCCGGCGGTACTTCGGCGGTTGGACGGGCTATCGTTGCGTGACGATGCCAGCCGGAGGTGTCGAGATCAGTTTCGCGCTAGCCGCCGGGAAGCTGGTTCAGGTTTACCTGCTCGATGCGACATTCGGCCTCCCGCCTGGAGGTGCATCCTTGCTGACCTCTCGCCCGCAGACGGCGACACCCTCGCAGGATGGCGACCTCACGATCGTCAGCCGCCGGGTCGAGCTCCTCCCCTAGTGTCCTCGACGGGGTTTCGCCCGGGGAACAGGACGACCGAAGCGGCCCGCCGACCTACTTCAGCAGTCTAAATAGGTCGCTGTAGTCGTCCGTCCATAGCTCTCCGTTCTTGCCCGGCGGAAGGATTCTTCCAGCTTCCCTGATCCCCGGCAGGCGATCGAGCGCCTGGCGGCTGCCCACGAGAATCCATGTCGCGGCGTAGATCCCCTTCGAGGGATCATTCTCGTTGGTGATGAGCACCGCTTCTTTTTCAAGCGCTGCGGCCGCCGCCCGGACGACGGGCTCGAGATTTAGATACTTGTTCGAGACGTGCACGGCGAGGACGCCGCCCGGTTTGAGCTTGCGAAAGTAGAGCTCGAAAGCCTCGCGGGTGAGCAAATGGACTGGAATTGAATCACCGGAGAAGGCATCGACGGCGAGCACGTCGAACACCCCGGGCGGCTCTTTTGCAACTGATAGCCGCGCGTCGCCGAGAACGACGTCGATCCTCGCTCCCGAATCCCGTAGAAAACTGAACTGCTGGTTGGCCACTTCGAGGACCAGTGGATTGATCTCGTAGAACGTATAGCGATCGCCTGGCGTCCCGTAGGCCGATATGGTGCCGGCGCCGAGGCCGATCGTTCCCACACGCAGAGGGCCGTGCCGCCCGAACGACCTGATGGCCACGCCGATCCCCGAGGCGGGTCCGTAGTAGGAGGTCGGCTGATGCCGAAGATCGGGCTCGAGGAATTGGAGACCGTGCTTCGTCGTCCCGTTCATCAATAGACGGTACCGGAGATTGACGTCCGCCCGTTCGGGCGCCTTCCCCTGAGCGATGTTTTGGGTCTCATCGCCTACGCGCAAGACGCCATAGAAATTCCGTTTCATTAGCCGAGCTCCCGCAGACTGTTGTTTGGCGGTGATGAAGAGGCTCGCGACGACAGCGACGGCCAGACCGACTAGAACAAGCCATCCGGGTTGCCACTTCGCCCTGTAGAACCGGCTGTCCGGGTCGCGGTGGTTCACGACCAGAACAAGAACCGCGCAGGATGCCAGGGCAACCTCGAGCTCGTAGGAACCGGAGAACACACGTGGGGCCAGAAGTGCGACAACCACAGCTCCGATCGCCCCGCCAAGAGATAAGGCGAGGTAAAAGCGAGTGACGTGAGCGGGGTCGGGCTTGAGCCGGGCAAGCTCGCCGTGGCAGAACATGCAACAGGCGAACAGACCGCCACAATAGAGGGGAATCAGAACCTGAACCGGGAGGGTCATAAACGAGGGGGCCAGAGCATAGGTCATTCCGCCCAGGGCTACCCCGAGCAGCCGGAGGGAGATGTCCGGGCGGTACCAGCCGACGCGGTCGAAGCACAAAATGAAGCTGAGCAGATACAGGCTTAAGGGAATCACCCACAGAAATGGAACCGAGGCGATATCCTGGGTGATGTGGTTCGTTACGGCGAGCAGGAGTGCTGAACCGCATGCGGCGAGTGAGATCCAGAGGCCCTGCGTTCCCCGATCAGGGAGGGGAACAGGACCGGCCGATCGCTCCGGCATCTCGAGCCCTGTGCTTGATTTGCCCCGGGCCAGGAGCGCGACCGACGCACAGAGGAGACTCAGGGCTCCGTAGGCCGCCGACCAAACCAGTGCCTGATGCGAACTTGAAAGCCGAGGCTCGATGAGCCAGGGATAACTGAGCAGTGCGAGCATCGATCCGGCGTTCGAGAGTGCGTAGAAACGGTAAGGAGCCCGACCCGCCCCGGACCTCGTGTACCATGCTTGCAATAGCGGGCTCGTCGATGACAGCAGAAGGTAGGGCACGCCGACGGTGACTCCGAGGAACGCAAGAATCGGGAAGACCGGGTCTTCGGAGGCGGTTGGTTTCCAGGAACTCTTCGGCAGAATCGGCAGGAGAAGAAGGCTCGCGACGAGTAACGCGGCATGGATCTGACCCTGAGTCTGTGAACCGAAGCTGCGGGTCAGCAGATGAGCGTAGAGATATCCGAGCAGGAGCACGACTTGGAAAAACAGCAGGCAGACGATCCAGACGGCGGCCGCTCCTCCAAACCAGGGGAGCATGATTTTGGCGATCAGGGGCTGGACCTCGAAAAGGAGGAAGGCGCTTGAGAATATTGCGAGGCCATAGATCAAATCCGGGATCGAGCCGAGAGTGAAACCGGGCCCCTGGCCTTGTTCCACTGCTTCGTCGATCTGCAGGTCTGGGGCCTTGCGAGGAGTCATGCGTATCGCCGTCTGTAGCATATCCCAACCTCGGCCCCCTGCGTACCCGCTCGAATTGGGACTGGTACTGCGGTCTGGGTCCCCTGCTCGGCCCGGGCGAGCGGCTGGTATCCGGGAGCCCTAATTTGAGAGCGACGGCGCGTTTGCTGCAAAGCGAAGCGTCAGATAGAATAGCCGCTTTGCAAACGGCACGAAATGAATCCCATACGCCTGCACAATACGTTGACGAACCGCCTGGAATTGCTCGAGCCTGTCCATCCGGGCGAGGTACGAATCTATACGTGCGGCCCGACCGTCTACGCCTTCGCACACATCGGAAATTTCCGGACGTTCATCTTTCAGGACGTGCTGCGGCGTTTCCTTCTTTCGCGCGGCTATCGCGTCCTGCAAGTGATGAATGTGACCGACGTGGACGACCGGATCATCCAAAACGCAACCGCCGCGGGAATGAGTATCCGCGAGTACACCGAGAAATACATCCAGGCCTTTCTTCAGGACACCGAGGCCCTGGACATTCAATCTCCCGAAGAGCTGGTGCGGGCGACCGACCACATCGAGGACATGGTGACGCTGATCGAGCGGCTGCAGCAAAAAGGCCTGACGTACACGAGCGACGGCTCGATCTACTTCCGCATTTCCAACTTCCCGCAGTACGGAAAACTCTCGAAGATCGATCTGAGTGGCATAAAAGCCGGTGCGCGCGTGGACGTCGATCAGTACGAGAAGGACGATGCGCGAGACTTCGCTTTGTGGAAGGCGCCCAAGCCGGGCGAGCATTTCTGGGAGACTCGCATCGGGCCCGGACGTCCCGGTTGGCACATCGAGTGCTCGGCGATGGCCATGAACTACCTGGGCGACACGATCGACATACACTCGGGAGGCGTCGACCTGGCGTTCCCGCACCACGAAAATGAGATCGCGCAGAGTGAAGCAGCGACGGGGCATACGTTCGTGAGACAGTGGCTCCACGCAGAGCACCTCATTATTGAGGGCCAGAAGATGTCGAAGTCGCTCGGCAACTACTACACTCTTCGAGACCTTTTCGCGAGGGGCCAAAAGCCTTCGACGGTGCGCTTCCTATTGCTTTCGGTGCCCTATCGGCGCCAGCTGAATTTCACCGAAGAGGGCTTGAAACAGGCCGAGAATTCGATCGAGCGGCTGCGGAATTTCCTGTCCCGGCTGAAGACGGCGAGATTTCCGGCGGGCTCGAATCCGGAGATGGTCGAGCGCATCGAGCGAGCGGAAAACGATTTTGACGCTGGGCTTGCGGACGATGTGAATACGGCAGTGGCGCTTGCGGCGATCTTCGATTTGGTACGCGACGTCAACACCGCAATGGACCGAGGCACGTTTCTGCAGCAGGATGCGCCGCGCGCGGTGGCGGCGATGGAGAAGTTTGACGGCATCCTGGCCGTGCTCATCGACGACGATGCGGAGAAACTGCGCAAGCTGGGGTTCGGCCCTACGGAGGCGCGGATGAGCCCGGTCGAGATCGAAGCGCTCGTCGGAGAGCGGAACGCGGCGAAGCGGCGGCGGGACTTCAAGCGCTCCGACGAGATCCGACAGCAGCTCCTGGATTCTGGTATCATCGTCGAAGATACGAAGGATGGCAGCGTCAGATGGAAGTACAAATGAGCTTACCCAAGGGCCGTTCATCTAAACCTGCGCAGTCGCTCCGCGGTTTGCCTTCGTACGAACGCCCGAGCATGTTCGGCGCCGATTAATTCCCTTTCCCCGATTCCTGAACACGGCACGCACCGGCCGGAACCAGCCTGTGCGGTCCGAGGAATGACATTCTGGGGAGGGTCTTATGCAAATTGCTGAGATGAAATTGCCGCATCTTGTGACCGCGCTGCCCGGACCGATCGCGAAAGCTATCATCGAGCGGGACCACCGGGTTGTATCCCCTTCGTACACGCGCGATTACCCGCTCGTTGCGAAGGCTGGCCGCGGTGCGCTGGTCGAAGACGTGGACGGTAACACGTTCCTGGATTTTGCGGCGGGGATCGCCGTCGTAGCCACGGGGCATTGCCATCCCGAAGTGGTGGCCGCGATTCAAGGGCAGGCAGCCCAATTGATTCACATGTCCTGCACGGATTTTTATTACGAAGGCATGGTGGAGCTGGCCGAGAAGCTCGCGTCGATTGCGCCGGGCCGAGGCGCGAAACGGGTCTATTTCGGTAACTCCGGCTCGGAGGCGATCGAGACGGCCATGAAGCTCGCGCGGCATTATACGAAGCGCGAAAAGTTCATCGCCTTCTACGGCAGCTTCCACGGGCGAACGATGGGCTCACTTTCGCTCACCGCGAGCAAATCCGTTCAGCGCCGAGGGTTCGGTTCGCTCGTGCCCGGTGTCTTTCATGCGCACTTTCCCAACACCTACCGGGGGGCCGGTGGTATCCGTCCGGAACACGCCGCCGAGGATGCTCTCGCCTACATTGAGGACGTACTGTTTCGACGCGTTGTGGCGCCCGATGATGTCGCCGGAATTTTCATCGAACCGATCCAGGGCGAAGGCGGATACATGCCGGCGCCACCGGCATTCCTCGAAGGGCTCGAGCGTCTCTGCCGGCAGCACGAGATTTTGCTGATCGCCGATGAAGTGCAATCGGGAATGGGGCGAACCGGGAGTTGGTGGGCGGCGGAGCGATCCGGGATCGAGCCGGACATTCTTTGCACGGCGAAGGGCATCGCCTCCGGCATGCCGCTCAGTGCTGTGGTCGCAAGGGCGGAGGTGATGGACTGGAAGCCCGGGGCGCATGCGTCAACCTTTGGGGGTAATCCGGTCGCCGTCGCCGCGGCGCTCGCTACGATTCGCCTCCTCGAGCGGAGTTACATGGCCAACGCGGCTCGCATGGGGGCCTTGATCCTGCGTCTCACAGCGGACTGGCGCAAGCGGCACAAAATTGTCGGCGAGGTTCGCGGAGCGGGCCTGATGATCGGAATTGAACTCGTGCGCGACCAGAATACCAGGGAGGGCGCGCCCGAACTGCGGGACCGCATCGTCCAATTGGCATTCCACAAAGGGCTGCTCTTGCTCGGCGCGGGAGAAAATTCGCTGCGGCTCTGTCCACCACTGCTGATCGATAACGAGCAGGCTGAATTCGCGGTAGGTGCGCTCGATGCGTGCATCAGCGAGGTTGAAAACTCGCTGTAGGAATCGGGTCGCTATCGTCTCGTCATTCTGAGCTCCGGCGCGCTCGGGCGAGATCTCTCTCTCTCTTGAACCAGGGCAGGAGAGGAGAGATTCCTCGGAGTCCCGATCGGCCAGACTCCTCAGAATGACGGCGCATTTTAGGTGCTCGCAATCTCAGGCGGAGGATGATTTGGCGCGAATCCTGGACGTTGGCTGCGGCCCGAGCAAATACCCGGGCTCGATTGGCTTGGACATGAATCCGGCCACGGCCGCCGACGTGCTCTGCCATCTCGATCGGGGCGGCTTGCCGTTTCGGGACAACTCCTTCGATCAACTGCGGGCCGAGCACGTGATCGAGCATGTGGCCGATATCATGGCCACCATGGAGGAGTTTCATCGCGTGACGCGGCCAGGAGGCACGATCTTTGTCGCGACACCGCACTACACCGACTACAGCTCCTTCCGCGACCCGACGCATCGCTGGCACCTGAATACCTACTCCTTCATCTACTTCTACCCCGGCGGAATGCACGGCCGCGATATGTGGTACACGAAGGTGCGCATGCGCGAGGCGAAGCTCTACGTGAGCCTGCTGAAGCTCTGGCGAGCGTTTGGTTTCGAGTTTCTGGTGAACCACAGCCGGATGGTTCGCCAGTTCTGGGAGCACTATCTGAGTTTCGTGATCCGCGGGAAATTGATGGAGTTTACATTCGAGGTCATCAAGTAGGCGCGATGGCGCGCACCCTCGATATCGGCTGCGGACGCAAGAAATTCCCTGGCTCGATCGGCATCGACATGAGCTCGGCGGGGCAGGCGGATGTCCGGTGCGACTGGACGAAAACTCTGCCCTTCGCGGACAGCAGCTTCGACGAGGTGCGGCTGGTCCATATCATCGAGGAGGTGGACGACATTTTTCGCGTACTGGGGGAAGTGCACCGGGTCGGGAAGCCGGGTGCGCGGGTGACCATCAAGACGCCGCACTATACCGATCACGCGTCCTATTGTAGCCCGGCTCACCGGTGGCACCTTTCGAGCTTTTCGCTATGGTTCTTGAGCGACCGGCCGGGCGAGTATGACTACTACGCGCCGGCAAACTTCCGGGAGCGCCGTGTCCGCGTGGAATTGCTGCGGATCTGGCGGGCTCTCGGCTTTCAATTTTTCGTGAACCGCTTCCGCTGGTATCGGAAGTTTTGGGAGTATTACCTGTGTTTCGTCATCCGGGGGAAGACGGTCGAGTGGGAACTCGAAGTCATAAAATAAATATGCTGACGAGAGAGGGCCGCGCTTGAGGTCTCAGAACTAGGTGCGGCATGGCTCGGGTCGGGGGAGTGATTGCCACTCGAGCCGCTTGAGGCTCACCATCACCCGCTGGCCGTAGTAGAATACCGCGATCCAACACGACCGGCGCTTTTTCATCTGACAGCGACTCCGGGACTTAGGAGGAACGATTGCCGGAACTTCGCAAGGATCCGATCACAGGCCGCTGGGTGATCATTTCCACCGACCGGGGCAGGCGCCCCATGGATTTTGTGCGCGAAAGCGTAAAAATCAAGGGATCCCCGATGTGTCCGTTCTGTCCCGGGAATGAAGGTAAGACCCCGCCGGAGATTCTGGCGTATGGGCGGAATGGCGGCGACAGGGACACGCCCGGTTGGTCGGTCCGCGTGGTGCCCAATAAATTCCCCGCGCTCGGAATCGAGGGTGGCCTCGACCGCGAGGGCGAAGGCCTGTTCGACCGGATGAACGGAGTGGGGGCCCATGAAGTGATCGTCGAAACGCCGGACCATAGGAGCACGCTCGCGTCACTGCCGGAAAAGGCGGTAGAGGAGGTGCTCTGGGCCTATCGCGACCGCATGCTTGATCTGAAGAACGACCGCCGATTCCGCTACATTCTGCTCTTCAAGAACCATGGCGAGCCTGCCGGGGCTTCGCTCGAACATACGCACTCGCAGTTGATCGCTCTACCAATCGTGCCCAGGCAGGTGCGTGAGGAAGTCGACAACTCCAAGCACTACTACGACGAAAAGGAGCGATGCATCTTCTGCGACATGATTCGCCAGGAAATCGACAACCAGGCGCGCATGATCCTTGGCAACGATCACTTTATCGCGCTCGCCCCGTACGCGCCGCGCTTCCCATTCGAGACCTGGATCCTTCCCCGCCAGCACAGCTCGGCATTTGAAAACATGCCGACGCCGTATTACGGAAGTCTCGCGGGCGTGCTGCGCGAAATCCTGTCGCGCGTGGATTCAACGCTCTCTTTCCCTTCGTACAACTACGTCGTTCACACCTCTCCCATAGGCGAGGAAATCAACCAGCACTACCACTGGCACATTGAGATGATGCCGAAGCTCACGAAGGTAGCCGGGTTCGAGTGGGGCACCGGCTTCTACATCAATCCTACGCCGCCCGAAGAAGCGGCTCGGTTCCTCCGCGAGGCCAGGTCGTAATTTCGCTCGACGGCTCCGCCCGAGCCGAGTGGAACTTGGGCCAGCGGACGGGCAGCTGGCAACCTGAGTCCATGAAGACCGAGCCGACCACGAGCGGTCACGGCGGGCCGAGCGGAACGATGGCGTTCCTTTGGGCGCGCCGGGAGACCCGGACGGTGGCGGAGTGGAGTTTTGAGCGCACGGGTGCTACTTTTGATTTGCTGGAAAATTGAGCATTGGCAGGAGAGGGGGCGTTTTTCCCGAGGGGTTCTCGCCTGGCAAGGTCCCCGCCAGGGTTGACCCGGGACCTACGCCAGCTCGACAGGGGCCCCGAGGAAGCAGAGGTGAATGCCGATGACCTGGGCGAAGAGACGTGCGATTGTAATCGGCTTGCTGATTCTGTTTGTGGCGCTGATCCTTTGGGCCGCGCGCAAGCCGGCGCAACTCGCGGCGAACTCGGTGCTGGTGATCGATGCCGAGGGGAATATCGAAGAGCAGCGGGGTCCGGATTTTCTGGGCGCGCTGACGGGGATTGGCGCTCCGGTGCTTCACGACTATCTCGATGCGATTGACTCCGCCCGCACCGATTCGCGGGTCGCCGGCATCGTCTTCCGGATTGCGCCGCTCGCGACAGGCTGGGGGAAACTGGAGGAGATTCGCACGCATTTGATTGCATTCCAGTCGAGCGGCAAGCCCAGCATCTGTTACCTCGGATACGATGGCATTGGCAATCCGGAATATTACCTTGCGAGCGCGTGCAAAGAAATCTGGCTGGTGCCGAGCGCACCGGTAAGCATCCGGGGGATGATGGCCGAGGCGGTTTTCTATCGAGGCACTCTCGACAAGCTGAAGATCATTCCGGAGTTCTACCATGTTGCCGAATACAAGACAGCGTACAACATGTTCACGGAAAGGAAATTCACACCGGCGCACCGCGAGGAAGTCGAGTCGGTGCTGCGCAGCATTTACAACCGGTACGTGCGCGAATCGGCGCAGGCGCGCCATATGGAGCCGGCGAAGTTCGAGGAGCTCGTAAACCACGGACCGCTGCTGACGTCGGAGGCAATCGAGGACAAACTCGTCGACCGGCTGGGATATTGGGACCAGGTCCAGAATTATTTCAAGAGCCAAGGGCGAGGCTGGAATCCCATCTCGCTGAATCGCTACCGCGGATTCGTGAAAGGCGGCGGAGGCCAGAAGATCGCCGTCGTGCATGCGACCGGACTGATCATGTCGGGCGAGTCGCAGAGCTCGCCGGCTGGCGGATTTATCATGGGCGGAGACTCGGTCGCAGCGGACATTCGCAACGCACGGAATGACTCGACGATTAAGGCAATCGTGCTCCGGGTGGATTCCGGCGGTGGGTCCGTGGTTGCGAGCGAAGTGATTCGTCGTGAGGTCGAATTGGCGCAGGGGTCGAAACCGGTCGTCGTCTCCATGTCCGACGTGGCGGCGTCGGGTGGCTACTGGATTGCTGCCCCGGCGAGCCGGATTATTGCGGACGCGAATACGATCACGGGGTCGATCGGCGTCCTGACTGGCAAGCTGAATCTTTCTGGGCTCTATAGTTTGCTCGGCCTGAGCACCGATTACATTGCGACGAGCGACAACGCGACGCTGTTTTCCGACCAGCAGAATTTCACCTCAGCGCAGCAAGCCTACATTCAGAAGTCACTCGAGAATACCTATTCGGAATTCACGAAGGGCGTTGCTCAGGGGCGCCACATGTCGGTCGAGGCGGTGGACAAAATCGCCAAGGGCCGCGAGTGGACTGGCGCCCAGGGGAAGGACATCGGACTGGTCGACGAGATCGGCGGATTCGACCGCGCCATCGAAGTGGCGAAGGAGCTCGCGCACATCCCGGCGAACGAATCGGTTCGCATCCTGCGGTACCCTCAGGAGAAGAGTTTTTTTCAGGAGCTCTTTGAGCGAGAGAAGCAGGTCATGAGCGAATCGGAGTCAATCGAAGTGACGCTGCGCCGTCTGGTGGGGGCGATGGATCCGGTGCAGGCGCGCGTGCCCTACGAATTGCATATCCGATGAGCACGTTCGGTGTACTAGGTTGACGCCCGGCCCGGGTCACACGCACCGCACACGGTTTGACTCGATAGACGGCGCCGGGGATCATCACGGGCGATCTCCGATCGGAGAGCCCAAGAGTTTCGCCCGACGATCCCGCCTGTTGCGGCCATACAAGGCATCAAAATGGCGAACATGGCCTCTTGCGAAAGAACTGGGTGACCGACCCCGATCGGCATCACCTGATGCCGGTCACCCGGGCTCCCGGTGCGCGCCGAGCCCGGCTGCTTGGAGAGAACGTCGAAAGATCAGAACGATGAAGAGGCGGGAACTCCAGCCGCTTGCCCCACCTGGCGCGTGTCTGACGACCCGAAACGT
>DATMRE010000096.1:0-6365 GCA_035566475.1 Verrucomicrobiia bacterium
TACAGAAGTACTAGAGCCGCTTTGAGGTCTGCGCTGCGCATAGCGGCAACGAGGGGCCTTGCCACCACCTTGATGCGTGTACCCGGGAAGGGGACTGAGGCGCAGCCGCGGGCCCGGCGGCACTCGGACGACGTCACAAGGTCCCATGGCAAGAGCGTTGGCGGGAGCGGGCGCGACTTGCTACAATACGCGCGGAAGGTGGCAAAACCAACCGTATGGTTCCCCGTACCCTTTACGAAAAGATCTGGGCAGCACACGTAGTCCGCGAAGAACCTGGGCAACCTTCACTGATTTACATCGACCGACATCTCATACACGAAGGCACCTCTCCTCAGGCATTCGCAGGCCTCAGGGCGGCTGGACGCCAGGTGCGCCGGCCGGAGCTGACCTTCGCGGTGATGGACCACTCGGTCTCGACGAAAAATCGCGATCTCCCGGTGCTCGACTCCGACGCCGCAGCACAGTTTGAAGCGCTCGAGCACAACTGCAAACAGTACGGCATAAATCTGTTCGACATGCACAGCCAGAACCAGGGGATCGTGCACGTGATCGGACCAGAGCTCGGAATTACGCAGCCCGGATGCACGATTGTCTGCGGCGACAGTCACACGTCCACGCACGGCGCATTCGGTGCTCTGGCGTTCGGCATCGGGACAAGCGAGCTCGAGCATGTGCTCGCGACGCAATGCCTGACGCAGTTCAAATCGCAGACGATGAACATCGAAGTCCAAGGAAAGCGGCCGAGTGGCGTCACAGCGAAAGACATCATCCTCGCGATCATAGGAAGGATCGGAATCGGGGGAGGAACGGGCCACGTCGTCGAATATACGGGCGAAGCTGTGCGGGGGCTGTCGATGGAGGGCCGCATGACCGTGTGCAACATGTCGATCGAAGGCGGCGCCCGGGCGGGCATGGTCGCGCCCGATGAGACGACCTTTGCATATCTCGAAGGGCGTCCATTCGCGCCCCGCGGAAGGGATTTTCAGATCGCTGTGGATTTCTGGAAGTCGCTCGTGACCGACCCCGGTGCCGGATACGACCGGACGGTCGAGCTCCAGGCACAGGATCTTGCGCCCATGGTTACCTGGGGCACGAACCCCGGCATGGTGACGGAGGTGACGAGCCGCGTGCCGGACCCGTTGTCGCTTAAAGATCCCGTTGATCGCAAGGCGGCTGAGAGCGCATTGATTTACATGGATTTGAAACCGGGAACGCCGATCGCAGACATTTCGCTGGATCGCGTGTTCATCGGGTCATGTACGAATTCGAGGCTTGAGGATCTGCGCGCGGCGGCTCAGGTGGTTGCGGGCAGGCACGTGGCGAAGTCGCTCAAGCAGGCGCTTGTCGTGCCGGGTTCAAGAACGGTTAAAGCCGCGGCCGAGAAGGAAGGCCTTGACAGAATATTTCGCGACGCCGGTTTCGAATGGCGAGATGCCGGTTGCAGCATGTGCATCGCCATGAACGATGACGTGCTGCCGAGCGGCGAACGTGCTGCCAGCACGTCGAATCGCAACTTCGAGGGTCGCCAGGGCAAAGGCGGGCGGACCCATCTGGTGAGCCCGATCATGGCCGCGGCGGCGGCGATCGAGGGGCACTTCGTGGATATCCGAAGCTGGAAAAATCTCGACGACGCCGAGTAACCATGGAACCGTTCACTAAGCACACAGGCTTGGTCGCGCCGCTCGATCGCGTAAACGTTGACACTGACCAGATGGTGCCGAAGCAGTTCCTGAAAACGCTGACCCGCGAGGGGTTTGGCCGCATTTTGTTCTATGACTGGCGGTACCTGCCGGGAGAGAAACCGAACCCGAGTTTTGTCTTGAACTATCCGCGCTTTAAAGGCGCAAGCGTTCTTCTGGCACAGGCGAATTTCGGCTGTGGCTCCAGCCGTGAGCACGCACCATGGGCAATCCTTGATTACGGCTTCCGCGCAATCCTGGCACCCAGTTACGCGGATATCTTCTACAACAACTGCTTCAAGAACGGGCTACTGCCCGTCATCCTGACGAACGCTCAGATCGATGAACTTCTCAAGCGCACGGAGACGAGCGAGGGCTACCGCGTCACCGTTGACCTCGAACAGCAGATCGTCACCGACGAGACGGGCCTGCGATATTCGTTCACCATCGATCCGTTCCGCAGAGAATACCTTCTTAAAGGGCTCGACGATATCGGGTTGACGCTGGTGCATGAGTCCGATATTTCATCCTACGAGAAACGGCACCTCCGCGTGCCTTTGATGCAGGTTCCCTTGGACGTGAAGTACCACGCCCAGTAGCGATCGGCGGCAGATGGCCGCCACGCCGAGGTAGCGAAGCCGCTCGGATGGGAATTCGCCCGCCAGCTCTTCTCCGCTCTCTAGGAATCTTCCATGAATTCGATCGCTTGCGCCTCTCGCGAAGATCAAGAAACGGCGTCAGGGAGGGCGAAGAGTTCTCCGTTACGATCCCCACGAGGTGGTGCGAGCACGAACGACCCGCTCTCGACGGCGTTGACCTTGTGCGCGAATCGCCCTCCGTTGCGCGCAAGACAGTTCTGAAGGAGCAGAAGAATCGACCGCAGAAGGCGTCGAAGATCCTTGGCGAACCAGCTTCCCGGCTGGCCTCGAAGTCGCCGTCCGCGGGGAGGATGTCATCTCCTGCCGACATTCTCCGTGCCTAGAGGCGTGGTCAAACCAGGGAACCGGGCTCTTCTTTCCGCGGCGGTCATCAGTCCCTGCCGTCGTGAAGCGCGATGGCCTGGTTCCCGCCGACCTTCTCGCGAGTGCATGGGCAGGCGCAGCGGTCTAGACTGGTAGGAGCGATAGAAGCGAGGGGAGGTGCTCGTGCGGATTTGTTCGTTGTTGCCCTCGGCAACGGAAATTCTCTATGCCTTGGGGATCGGTGGCTCTGTCGCCGGTGTCACGCACGAATGCGATTTTCCGCCCGAGGCGGCGAAGAAGCCAGCGCTCATACGCCCGCGCGTCGATCCGCAGGCTCTGCCCGCCGATCTTGATCGGCAGGTCAGCGATCTCGTCTCGCGCGGCGAGAGTCTGTATGCCGTCGATGCGGAACTGCTGGCCTCGCTTACACCCGATCTTATTATTACTCAGGACCTCTGCCACGTGTGCGCCGCTTCGCCCGATGACCTTGCGACGGCTCTGGCGCGTCTGCCCAAGCAGCCTCGCGTGCTTTCGCTCACACCGCACTCGCTCAAAGACGTTTGGGATGATATCCGCCGCGTCGGCGAGGCGACCGGGCGTTGCCATGAGGCTGAGACGCTCGCCGCTGCGCTCGAACAGAGACTCCTTGAGATCGCGGCGAAAGCCGAGCGCGCTACCTCGCGCCCGCGTGTTCTGTGTCTCGAGTGGCTTGATCCTTTTTACGTCGGCGGGCATTGGGTTCCGGAAATGGTCGCGAAAGCGGGCGGGGAGGATGTGTGCGGCCGCCCGGAGGAACCGTCGTTTCGCGTAACCCGAGAAAAGATCGCCGAAGTTCGGCCGGATACGATCGTTGTCATGCCATGCGGCTACGACCTGGCGCGCACGATCGCGGAATTCGGCGCTGCGCGACTCGGCGATGACTGGAAGGACCTGCCCGCGGCGAACGAGGGCAGGCTCTTTGCGGTCGACGCAAACAGTTACTTCTCTCGTCCTGCCCCGCGCCTCGCAGATGGCGTTGCGCTTCTGGCACACATTCTCCATCCCGATTTGTTCCCCGAGATACCTCCTGCGGGCTCGTTCCGCCGGCTGTGAGGCGGAGTTTTCAGCCCGGGAGCGAGCGGTCGAGCGGATCATTCGATGCTTGAATCGCTCGGTTGCGCCACTGCCGGTAGAACACCAGGCCGAGAAGAGTCAGTGCCACCCCAATCGAGGAACGGACCGGTCGCGCGAGCCACAGGCTGGCTGTGAGCGCGATTGCGCCCACCACGAACAGCGCCGGGACCACCGGATATCCCCAGGTGCGATACGGGCGCACTAGTTCGGGCGACGTTCGGCGCATTCGGAACATCGAGATGACCGCCAAGCCGTAAAAGATCCAAGTGGCGAAAACGAACAGTGAGGTGAGGTCTTCGAAGGTTCCGGTGAGCGCCATCAGGCTCGCGAGGCAAACTTGGAAGACCAGGGCGTTGCCCGGCGTGCGGAACCTTGGATGGATAGCTGCCGCGAAGCGGAAGAAAATTCCGTCGCGAGCCATGGCGTAATCCACGCGCGCGCCGCTCAGGACCGAAGAATTGAGGGTCCCAAGCGCGGAGATCATCATCACGACCGTGACCCACAGAGCCGCACGGCGTCCAGCGAAACTTAGAATAACATCCGACGCCACATCCCGAGACGTCGCCACTGCCGCAAACGGCAGGGCATAGAAACAAGCGGCGCTGAACAACACGAATACGACTGCAACGAACGCAACTCCCCCGATGAGCGCGCGGGGGATGATTCGGCCCGGGTCGCGCACCTCGGAGCCAACCAGATTGAGGTCCTCCCAACCGTCATAAGCCCACAAAGATGCCGCGAGAGCAGCCAGAAACCCGGTCAGGGTGCCCCAGCCAAGCGATCGCGGCCAAAGGGGATAGAAATTGGCTGCCCGTCCGTGGGCCATCCCGAACCCCAGGCCTGCGATTGCGAGCACCGACACAATTTTCACGAACGTGAGTGCCACTTGAACCTGTCCGCCAAATCGCACACCGAGATAGTTGATGAAGGTCATGACCACGATTGACAGGACCGCCAGCGGCTGCGCCCAGGTGAAGACAAATTCCGCCTGGTGGGCAGGGAAGAAGGGCAATCGCAGGTGGAATAGGTGCAGTGGCGCGGCCACGGAGGGAATCAAGAATCCACAGAAGCGCAGGAGCCCTGCGGCGATCGAAGCCACCGATGCCGGGCGTCCTACGATCGAGTGCATCCAGCCGAAAAGGAATCCCCAGACGGGTCCAAAGCCGCGACGCAGGTACGCATACTCGCCGCCCGCTTCGGGAATCGCGGCGCCCAGTTCCGCGAAGCTCAGGGCACCGAACATGGAAAGGAATCCGCCCGCAATCCATGCAGCGAAGACGATCGCAACCGACCCGCCCTCGGCCGCCATTTCGCTCGGTTTTAGAAATATCCCCGTGCCGATCATCGTACCGGCGACGATTGCAGCCGATGCCCAACCGCCGAGTCCGCGAATCAGCCCAGGCGGTTCATCCGGTTTCGTGGCCGCTTCGATGGTGTTCCTCCGCATCAGTCTCGTGGCACGCCCCGTCGCCCGGGCGCCCACGAGAACGGCAATACGCTCGCTCGACGACTCGCGATCGAGCCCACCACGAAGGTCACAGTTGTTCCCACCAGGACATACCAGGTCCATGCCAGCGGGGCGAAGAATCTCACCGCGATCATCGTGAGTATTCCGGTCGCGAACCCAACAAGTGCACCACGCTCATTCGCACCCCGGTTCCAGGTGCCCAGCAAAAAGACGCCCAGCATTCCGCCGTAGGTGATCGAGGCGATCGTGAGCGCGGCCACCAGCACGGGTCCCCAGCGGATGATCCCGAGTAAAGCGAGGATCACGCCCTATGCGAGCGTCATGCGACGCGAGCGGCCAAGCGAGTGCTCCGGGCTGGAACCTCCGCGGTCTGAGGTCAGGTCTATGATGCTGGACGAAGCCAGCGAGTTCAACGACCCGCTGGCGTTCGACATCGCAATGGCAAAAATCGAAGCGAGGGCCAGCCCCGCGAGCCCAACCGGCATCTCGTGCACGATGAAGGCGGGGAAGAGGCGGTCGGCATCCTCGACGGGCTCCCGGAGTGCTGCCGTTTGAGCATGGACGAACAGCATTACGCCGAGCACCAGAAACAGACTGAACTGCATGAGAATGATGAGGCCGCTCAGAAGCAGTGCCTTTTTGCTGTCGCTCTCGTTCCGCGCTGCCAGAAGCCGTTGCACTATGGTCTGATCGGTGCCATGGCTCGCCATGGTCAGGCATGTGCCGCCGAGCAGGCCCGACCAGAACGTGTAGCTGCGCGTCAGGCTGAAAGTGAAATCGAAGACTCGCAGCTTACCCCCGGCCAACGCGGCTGCGTGTGCGACGGCGGGCCAGCCGCCGGGGATCTTGTCGAGGAGAATGGAGAAGGCGGCGATCGACCCTGCTAAATACAGTGCGAACTGCAGGACATCGGTCCAGATCACCGCACGCATGCCGCCCTCACAGGTGTAGAACGTCGTGAGCGCTGATACAATCATGATCGACAAGCGATCTCCGGTGCCAAAGGCCACGCTCACGACTTTGCCGATTGCAGAGATCCGTACGCCCTCGGCCAAAGCGCGCGTTCCGAGAAAGGTCACCGCGGCGGCCGATCTCATCCGTACGCCAAAACGCTTTTCCAGGAGCTGGTAAGCCGTGTAGAAT
>DATMRE010000097.1:0-7106 GCA_035566475.1 Verrucomicrobiia bacterium
CAGCGCGAAATTGTCCCCAATCGGATAACTGGCACCGGGAATCGAACGAAGATTGTTACCAAAGTAGGGATCGCGGAAGGTCTTATCGGCGACAAGTGCCGCGACCACGGTCGACGGCACAGTCGTAGCGTGCCATCCGTCGGTGTCGAAGCCCTGAGTGGATATCGACCCTCCGGTCGCGGTCGTTCGGCAGGAAGACTGAAGCATCCAGCCGGAGTGAAGGGGCAGCTTCGAACTCGCTCCCTCGGGTGACTCCGCGAACGAAAGAGCCGAGACGGCGAATAGAGCAAGGAGAACCGGAAGGGCCCCCAACAAGCGGGTCAGGCGACTATTCTCGTTCACCATGGCGCCTAGAGGATTGAGCACGGCCGCATCCTACATCGAAGGGCTAGATCGGGGGAATCTGCGAGACACTCCAGCCTCCGCCGAGGGCCTTGATCAGCAGGACGCTCGAAGTCATGCGACGCGTCAAGAGGTTGACCGCCGTGACCTCGTCGGAGAGCGCTGCGCTTTGCGCGGTCGTGACTTCGAGATAGTTGGCGACGCCTCCCCGGTAGCGGTTGTTCGAAAGCTCAAGAGAATGCTCTGCGGCTGCCACAGCGCCAGCCTGCGTCTGGGCCTCGTCTTGAAGAATGCGCAAGGCGGCCAGGTTGTCTTCCACCTCTAGGAATCCGGTGAGCACGGTTTGGCGGTAACTAGCCACGGACTGATCGAAGGCGGCCCTGGCCTGTTCCGATACCCCCCGACGCTGTCCACCGTCAAAAATCAACTGGGCGGCGGAGCCCCCGAGCGCCCACAAACCACTCGGTCCCTGTATCAGCGTGCCGAGAGCGGAGCTCTCGAATCCGCCTACCCCGGTGATCGTGAACAGGGGGAAGTAGGCGGCTCGGGCCACGCCGATCTGCGCGCTAGCCAGCTCGACGCGCCTTTCGGCGCCGGCGATATCGGGGCGGCGCTCGAGCAGATCGGACGGCAGCCCGGGAGGTGTCGGCGGCGGAGGGGTCGTGAGACTCATCGGCTGTATGCTGAACGTTGCCGGAGTCTCGCCCGTCAGCACCGCAATCGCGTGCTCGAACCGAGCTCGATTCACTTCGACGTCCTTGGCCAGCGCTCGGGTGGTTTCCAGCTGTGTTTGCGCCTGAGCCACATCCACGGCGGAGGCAACGCCGCCCTGATACCGGCTCTGCGTCAGCTGAAGAGCTCTCTGGTAGGCCTCGACGGTCGAATCCAAGAGCTGCTTCTCGGAATCCAGCCCTCTCAGCTCGAAATAGTCCGTTGCGAGCTCAGCATGAAGGCTCAAATCCACAGACGCGAGATCGGCGGCGCTCGCTTGCGCCTGGGCGTGGCTCGCTTCGACCGAGCGCCGCACGCGTCCCCATACATCGGGTTCGTAGGAAACGTCGAATGGCAGGGCGAAATCGTTGTAGACCTGTCGTGCCGGGTTCGAAAATAGTGCCCTGTTTTGGGATTGTCCGGTGCGCGAAGCCGATAGGCTCGCCGATACCGCCGGGTAGAGCTGGGCACGGGCGATTCGCAGAGCCGCGCGCGCCTCGACGAATTGCGCCTGCTGCGCCTTCAAGGTCTGGTTCGACACGCTGATGCGCTCTTCGAGCGAGTTGAGTCGCGGGTCGTCGTAAATCTCCCACCATTTTCCCTTCGCGATTTGGTCGCGCGGCTCTGCTTGTTTGAACTCGCTGCTGGCTTCCTTGTAATCGGACGGGACGTCGGTCGCGGGCCGGACATATTTGGGGCCGACCGTGCAACCCGCGAGCAGAAGCGAAGCGACGCACAGGACTCCCCGCCGGGGAACGAGCCACGGCTTGGCCCCGGCCCGACTGCTTGCCTGGGTGACTGATTCTTCCGGGTCAGTGCTAGGATCGATCGATCGCGCGTCTGTTATTGCCATCTTGAAGTTTGAGCCAGTCCAAGCTCACTCAGGACTGGTAGTCAGGTCGCGGCCTTCTCCGCCTCCCGACGAGGCTGCGATCCGAACCGTTTCGCCCGAGGCGAGCGAGTCGGGAGGGTTCACGATCACCGAGTCGGCTGCCGTCACTCCGGAAATCACCTCGACCTCAGTCCCGAAATCTCGCCCGAGCATCACCTTCCGTAGCTCAGCGCGATTCCCACTCTCAACCGTTCCGGCCTCGAGCCCTTCGGAACGAAACAGCAGTGCGCTGACGGGGAGGATAACCGTCGACGCGCCCGACGTTACCTTCAGATGGACCTGGGCGTAAGCTCCGGGGAGAAGTTCGCCGCTCGGGTTGTCGACATCGACTTCAACCAGGAGCGTACGAGAAGCGAGATCGATCGAATCAGCCGTGCGGACCAGCTTGCCCTTGAAACGGCGTCCGGCGAATTCCTGAAGAGTCAAGTCGGCGGTCAAACCCGGTTTGGCCGCCTGCGAATACTGCTGGGGCACGTTGATGAAGACGCGCAACGTCCTTGTCTCGGCAACATGAAACAGCTCTGTTCCGGTGCCACCGGCCGCACCTGAGTCGATCAAGTGCCCAATGTCGGTATTGCGAGCCGTGATGACGCCATCAAACGGCGCATAGATTTGCTCGAAAGACTGCAATTGCTCAAGACGTTTCACGTTGGACCGGGCGGAGGCCATCATGGCCCTCCTGGCCTCAAAATCACCGGTCGCATTGTCCACATCCTGCTTCGATACAGAGTCAGTCTGCGAAAGGTCCCGGTACCGGCTAGCGGTGATTTCAGAGAGGTGATAGTTCGCCTGTGCTGTATTCAAATCCGCGCGAGCCTGGTCGAGTTGCTGGTCGACTTCCGGAGTTTCGATGTCCGCCAGCAATTGACCGGCCTTCACGCGAGAGCCGAGGTCCACGTAGCGCTTCTTCAAATATCCGTTGGTGCGGGCATAAATGGGTGAGTCGGTGAACGCCTGGATATTCCCTGGAAGAACGATCTCCGTCTCGGGTGCTCCAAGCTTTGGGTGAATCACGCTGACGGTCGGCACTGCCAAATCGTACGTCTCGATGCGCAGCGCCGCCTTGGCTTTCAACCGCGGGACGATGCCAGCGATCACGATGCCCGCGATGATAACAAGCACCACGACAGCAACGAGCGCGCCGTGTTTCGATCGCGGCCGGTCGGTCGGGGTGAACTCTCCGCCGGACACTGCGATTCCATCCCTCTGGCTGTCAGTCATGAATTCCTTTTGCCATTCACGTCCCTCTCAGAAGTAGACGACCTCCGCCTCGGTTTCGTTTCACGCGGAAACGACTCGATCGTTGCGGTGAAGGCTGCGTACAAAACCGCGGAGAACCGACGCAGAAAACGATGGCGCCCTAAGCATACCGACAATCATCTCGAGAGCCGTCATAGGACGGGCCGGAACCGCATGAAACCTCCTTCCAGCGTCGCTTCGGGGCTTTATCCTGCTCTTCTCCGGAGAGCTCGCCACGATAAGGCCCTCCCTCGTGGACATGCTCTCCGAGCGATTACGGCTCACCGCGGTTCCCGTGACGAGTCGCAGCCAGCACGACCAGATCAAGAAGGGCTGCCCCGAGGATCGGAGGGCGAGCCGAACGCAGAGTCGGCGAGCGGTGTTCGAGCACCGGACACCGGCAAACGAGCCTGGCCGATAATCAGCGGTGTTCGTTTGCCACTCGAAAACAGGCATAAAGTGACGCCTACTATTATCTCAAACGCAGTATTCCAAATCAAAATCGAAACAGCTCGAGTGCTCCTTCGGGCTGTGCTGGGAGCGTGGGAGCGGCGGGAATGCTTGTTGAGCGGGAACCCTGGGGTTCGAGCATGGGTCTCGGGTGGTCGTGGTCCGGGCCGCTAGCGCAGGAACGATCGAGGTCCGGCAGGAAGTCTCTTTTTGAGATCTGGCTTCTTCCTCGCTCGGATCGGGCGCGAAGATCGTCTCTCGACCTGGGGGCCCTGAGCAACACCTCCGCTTCGCTCGGAGAACGGGCCAATCGCAACTCTGCCGCCGCCCCGCTGCTTCGGTCCGTCTCCGGGCTCGAGTTGAGCCGAGCGCTCGCTATCTGAAGATCATGATAGAGACGAGCAGTCTGATCCTATGGCCATGGTTCGTCTTTTGGCGACGCATGGCTTTTCTCCGCGAACCGGGGTCGTCCCGCGCGCGAGACGAGGACGCAGCTTATTTCACGGTTACCCATTTTTGCGACAACGAAAGCCCTTCTTGCGCAGCTTCCATGACCCGAATCGCTGAGGCCACGCCGTTTCGTTCGAACCGTGCTGCGATCGCTCGCCCGATTTCATCGAATCGGTCCGTGGCCAGAGCGATTGCGCTCGGTCCCGCGCCGCTCAAGGCGACTCCGAGCAAACCCGGCATGCGGGGCATCGCCAATATGTCACCGAGGCCGGGGATGAGCGCTTGGCGATCGGTTTGATGCAACCTGTCCTCCATCGCATCCCACAGCAGGTCGAAGCGGCGCTCTTCGAGTGCCGCGACAAACAGCGCAGACCTCTGCAAATTGTGCACCGCATCGGTGCGCGGAACGGTGGGTGGCAGAATGGCTCGCGATTTTTTCGTGTCGAGCGTAAAAGCCGGCGTAACAACGATCAAGCGAACCATTTTCGGCCAGCGCTTGCGCACGGCAACAACGCTGCCATCCTTGCGAGTGAGCGTCACCACGAATCCGCCGAGCAGCGCCGCTCCCACATTGTCGGCATGGCCTTCCATCTCGGTTGCGTACTGCAATGCCGTGTCCTTCGGTGCCGGGTGGCCATTCACTGCAAAACCCAGCGCGATGCCCGCCACCGTAGCCGCCGCGCTGCTCCCGAGGCCACTGGCCACGGGAATCTCGTTCTGAACGGCGAGGCGCACATGCGGCAGCTCGAAGCCCTCGCGCTCCGCCGTGCGACGCATGGCCCGCAAGATCAAGTTTTGCTCCGGCGATTTGGGCAATAGTGAGCTGCCCCGCACGCCGCTGGTTCGTGCCAGCGTGCGCGAGCCGGGCGCCGACAGCACCGTGGCCCGTACATGGAGGTAAAGCTCGAGTGCAATCCCCAGGCAATCGAAGCCTGCTCCGAGATTCGCTGTCGACGCCGGAACGCGCGCTTCGAACGAGTTTTGTCTGGGACGGCTCATTTGGCTGGCTGATTCTCGACGGGCGCCTCTTCCGCCGGAACATTCGCCTGGGATTTCCCCAGGGCCAGTTCGATCCTACTTGTCTTCGGTTCGTCGCTTCAAACGATCGAGAATGGCAGCCTTGGTGGGCTCGACACGCTCCGGAGTGTTCCGAAACGTGCCGGTGATCACCTGCGGCCGCTTCGTTTCCGCACCGAGCGTGAGCGTGCCGCGATGATATTGGCTCGCGTAGTCAGGGTCTTTCAGGAGATGGCCGGTAAGCACGGCAATAACGGATTCTTCGCGGCCGATATGGCCGGCCGACACGAGCTTTCGAATGCCCGCCACCGTGGTCGCCGAAGCAGGCTCGCAACCGATGCCATCGCGGCCAATCATCGCTTTGGAATCGGCGATTTCCTGTTCGCTCACGGTGATCACCTGCCCGTGCGTCCCGAGGACCGCCCCCAAGGCCTTCTTCCATGAAACCGGTGCGCCGATCTGGATGGCCGTCGCAAGAGTCACCGGTCGGGCGACGGGAGTCATTGTTTCCGGCAGACGAGGGCCGGGAGCGGATTTGTCGACAGCGAGGCCGGCAAATAAATGCGCGAACGGCGCCGAACCCTCCGCTTGAATCACGTTGAGCTTTGGCAGCCGGTCGATCAGGCCAAGACTCAGCAGCTCATCGAGCCCCTTGCCAAGCGCCGTGCTGTTCCCCAGGTTTCCGCCCGGCACGACGATATGATCCGGAACTCGCCAGGCGCACTGCTCGATCAACTCGAAGGCGACCGTCTTCTGTCCTTCCACGCGGAACGGATTGATCGAGTTCGCGACGTAGATCGAGGGTTCGTCGCCCAGTTCTTCGATCAACCGCATGCAGTCGTCGAAATTCCCGTCAAGCTCACAGATTCGAGCACCGTAATCCATCGTCTGCGCAAGCTTCGCGGCGGTGATCTGACCGCGCGGGACGAGAATGGCGGCCTGCAACCCGGCGCGCGCGGCATAGGCGGCGAGGCTCGCCGCCGTGTTTCCGGTGCTCGCGCACACGACCGTGCGCGCGCCCAGCAGGACGGCTTGCGTCACCGCCGTCGTCATTCCCGTATCCTTGAATGAACCGGTCGGGTTCGACCCTAGATGTTTGAGACGCAGGTCGTACACACCGCAGTACTCCGCCGATCGCGGAGCGTCGTAGACGGGCGTATTGCCTTCGAAGAGCGTGACCACGGGCGCGGAATCATCGAAAGGTAGAAGTTCGCGGTAGCGCCACACCCCGCTCAGGTCGCGCGGGTCGCGCGAAGCCCGGCGCCCCGCCCACAGTTCGCGGAGCCCAGGCGCCGGGCCGCGCCGGGCGAAGTGGCACCTGATTTCGAGCGGCCCGCCGCAGCGCGCGCAGAGATAGATTCGTTCGCGAAGCCCGTAGACGGCGCCGCACCCCGCAGCGATGCAGGCTTGCACGCCTGGCTCGGTCACCTTCTCTTGGGCGGTTGCCGTTTTCTCGATCATCTCGGGACCGTCACCTGTGAACCATGAGAAACAGCGGCACCGAGCCCGAACTCGGAGTGCGTCGCGACCAGTGCTGCCCTCATGTCCTTCTCCGCCACGACGAACGAAATATTGGACTCGGAGGAGCCTTGGGCAATGGCGATGACGTTCACGCTCTCGCGCCCCAGCGCGATGAACACCCGGCCGGCGACGCCCGGCGTGCCGCGCATGTTTTCACCAACCACGGCCACGATCGCGATATTCGGATCGATCGTGATATGTTCCACCATCTCGTGGGCGACGTCCTGTCGGAATTCCTTGCGCAGTGCGTCGACGGTTCGCTTGGCGTCGGTAGACGCGACGATGAAGCAGATATCGTTCTGCGAAGACGACTGAGAGATCAGCAGTACGTTCGCGTGTGCCTCGGCTGTGGTCGAAAACGTGCGTCCCACCACGTCCGGTGCGCCGACAATCCCCGGCCCGCCGATGCTGATCAGCGCTACGTCCTTGATGGCCGTCAGGGCCTTGACTCCGCCGCCATTGCTGCGACCCTGAGGGGTGATCT
>DATMRE010000098.1:0-2877 GCA_035566475.1 Verrucomicrobiia bacterium
TCCGAGCAGGTCGGCACCGCGTTTTTCGTCGCCGTGCCGAGCGTGGCGGCCCCCGGACGATCGTTCGTGTACCTCGTGACGGCGCATCACAATCTACTCAACGGCGACGGCAAGCCGCGCGACGGCCTCATGCTCACGCTCGAGGACTCCACGACCCGCGCGATGCGCGAAGAGCCGCTGCCGCCGGAAAACCGCTGGGTGCTCGATCCTCATGAAGAGAAGGCCGACGTGGCCGCGATTCCGCTGACGCCCAAGGGCGCCAGCATCGCGCCAATCGCACTCGCCTCGCTGCTCGGCAGCGACGACCCGCTTTCCCGGCCCGAGACCGGCGCGCAGGTGTACTACCTGACCGCCGCGACCGTGGGCGTCACAACTCATCGCTTCGAGGCGCTCGCCCGCTTCGGCCACGTCTCGGTACCCGCGCCCGCCGACACCGAGGTCATCGGCGCCGGCTTGCAGCAGCTCAGCTATCTCGACGGCGGCAGCGCGCCCGGATTTTCCAGTGGGGCCCCGGTCTTCGTCAGTGCAGGCCTTCGTTTCGCGCTATGGGGAATTCTCGAGGCCAACACCTCGTTAAACACGGATCCGGTTTTTTCCGGCCTGGCGGGCGTGCTTCCGGCCAGGTACGTTGCCGAGACGGTCAAGGCGATGGGCACAGTGCAGGACAAAACGCTGCAAGGCTCCAAGGTCTCCAAGTGATACTGGCCCTGCGCGATTCGGATTGATTCATACCGCCGATCTACAGTTATAATGTCGGTTCTTGATCTCGCGGCGAAGCACGTATATCGAAAGTAGTTCCGACGCGGTGCAAGGCGCAGTTCACTAAAAACACTCCCCGGTAGCTCAGTCGGTAGAGCGGACGGCTGTTAACCGTCATGTCGCTGGTTCGAATCCGGCCCGGGGAGCCACCATCCCTCCAGGGGGTTCAGTCATTTCTGAGCAGTCCGGTAACGCCGGCAATGAAGATCGCGCTTAGCAGCCATCCCGCGATGATCTGCAGCCACAGATAGTAGAGCACCAGCGAGCCGTCGATACGGATCGGGTAGCCAACGATTGTGCACTGACCCTTCGCGTCCGAGTTTGGCCAAAAATAGTGCTCCTGGTGCAGATTCACGAACGGCAGAAATACATCGAGCGAATAGAGAAAAGGATAAAGACGTTCGTAGCGGGTTTCGGAAGGGGGAGCATTTTCCGGGTAGGTCGGGCGCATCACACCCGCGCGCTTGCCCACGTTCACCACAAGCCATCCAACCAACACGACTCCGAACGACCAGAGCATCGCGAGCAGCGGGCGATGGCCGTAGCCGATCGTCACCTTGAGGAAGCTCGCCAACAATCGCTCGAGGAGATTGGATTTCTGGTAGCGCGCATCCTCAGCAGCTATCAGGACCGTCACCGCGCCCCCGTCGTCACCAGTCTCGCGCAGGACCTTCGCCAGCTGCCGATACGGCTGTGGATGGAACTCAGGCTGCAGCCCCACCCATTGCAAGCGCCTTCGCGCGTCCTTCACCCCTCCGAAGCCCTTGTAAGTGAAGCCGTCAATCAGAAGCTTGCCGGGCTGCGGCCAACTCCTCTGGTCGTCGCCAAATCCAAAGACGCTGGCGCCGGTCAGATCGAGAGTTGCGCCATTTTCCAAGTCCACGTTCAGCCATCCGAAGCCGCCATTGACCTCCAGCAAGGAGGCGAACAGACCATGACGCTCGGTGCCTTTTCCGGCGAACGTGCCACCTGAAGTGCTGAACACTCCAGCAACGTGCGCCGCAACGAATTCCACCGCTCCGTCCGAGTAAAAGGCTCCAAGCGGCTCAAGCGCGAGAAAAACGTTCCCTCCGATCCGTGCGCCCGAGACGGTGATCGCGATGTTGTCGGGATTTAGAAAGCGTCCGCCCGCGAAGAACAAATTCCCACCTATCGTTGATCCGCTCAGGTTGACTGCGCCATCGGACTCGAAGCCGCAGCACATTACGACCCCGTGCTTCACCTCGACTCTGGTAGCATCAATCGCAACATTCATCCCTGTAAGATTGTCATCGAACGGCGCCTTAGAGTGCCGGAAATGTCCCTCCCCAAAATTTATATCTCCGTCAACCCTGCCCCCCGCAATGTCGATCTCGCCATTGGCATGAAAAGGGCCGTATTCGTGATTGTCCCATCCGAAGAACAGGCTGCCGTCGACGCGGATGTCGGCAGCGAAAATATCTGCGGTGTAGCTTCCGTTTAGATCGAGGCGGGGAATCTCGGTCGCCTGGAGCCGAATCTGCTCCGGGATCGAGCATCGGATCATCATGATCACGAACGGCACGTGCACGTATGAGAGATCGAGCGAGCCGACCACCCGCGCGCCCAGCACGCGGATGCCGCTCGGATGAATGCGTGCGATCGCCGCGTGATCGACTGCGAGCCACTCGATCAGCGTCGCGCGAATGTTGCGATCTCGCGTCCATGTGGCGGCATCCTTGGGGTCATTGCTCGGGTCCAACGGGTTTTGGCTGGGGCCGGCCGCAGCCCATTCCGGGCGATTGAGATTGCCAATGTCGACGAATTCGAGCAGCGCGCGCTCTGCGCGGGTGAGGTTCGGAAATCGCGCGGAGGCAAGCTTCACCAGAGACGAGTCAGAAGCGGACGCAGTTCCCGCAGCCAGCAGTGCGAGGAGCGGTACCGCGAACCACACGACCATCCGAACGAGCCTTGCGATCAAGAGGCCACCTCAGGTGAAAAGCGCTCCGACCAGCCAGTCCGCGCGTTTCATAACACGGCGGGCGGCGCCCCGCATATCGCGTTGCTCAGAGCCGGTCTGCGGGGAGCCACCCGTCTCGCGGACGCTTTTGGCGCTAGCGCGGGTTCCGACTGCGCGCTTCTGTATCGACCCGATCAAAT
>DATMRE010000099.1:0-21838 GCA_035566475.1 Verrucomicrobiia bacterium
AGATGAAGGTCTTGTCCTTTCGGATCGGTCCTCCGGCCGAGAAACCAAACTGATTGCGTCGAAACGGTGGGATCGGCCCGTCAAAGAAGTTGCGCGCGTCGAGGGCGCTGTTGCGCAGAAACTCGTAGGCGGTTCCGTGAAGCTCGTTCGTTCCTGACCGTGTGATTGCGCTGATCACCCCGCCCGACGTCCGCCCGTACTCGGTCGGATAATTTGTCGTCAGAACAGAAAACTCCGACACCGCGTCGACGCCCAGATTGCCGCCGATCAAGCTGCCAGGAGCCTGGTTCGAATAGTCGTTGAAGCTGATTCCGTTCAGAACATAATTGTTCTGCTGCGGCCGGCCGCCCGTGATGCTCAATTCGGATCCCAATCCGCGGCCCAGTCGGTCTGGGCTCGAGACGCTTACCATCGCACGAATTGTCGAAACGCCGGGCTGCAGAGTCGCGAGGTCGGTCCATGAGCGGCCGTTCAGAGGCAATTCTTCGACGGTGGTATTGTTCATCACCCCGCTGATGGTTGACGATGCGAGCTGCACATCTGGAGCATCCCAATTCAGTTCGACTTTTTCGCTGACCGTGGCCAGATTCAACGTAACGTCTAGTTCCTGCTGGGCGCCTACGGCGAGGCGCATCCCGTCTTCTACCTTCGTTTGGAACCCTGCCGCCGAAATCGTAACCGTGTATGTTCCGGGCAACAGGTTCGGCGCATTGTAGATTCCTTCCCCGTTCGTCGTAAGTCTGGTGCTCACTCCCGTCGCTACGTTCAAGATGGAGAGCTCTGCCCCGGAAATGACAACCGCAGCGGTGTCGAAGACGGTGCCCGAGATAGTCCCCCCGACCACCTGTGAGTACGAAGGGAGGGGCCCCAGAAAGCCGAGCGTCAGCACTACCATCACCACGCCGGCGAGACTGTTTCCCGATTTTTTTCGGATCATTGTTGTCCCCTTTTCATTTTCCCTTGAGGCGGCATGGTTTTGTTTCGCTGCGTGGTGTGCGGAACTCGCTGTGCGTAGAGTACAGGGATTTCAACGCAATCACGGTGACGCCAATCGAGCGCGCCAGCATCGTCAGCAAGAGCAGGCGACGGCGCAGGGAAAGCTCGCGTATGCTATGCGGTCTCATGCTAGTTTCGGGCGGCCTTCGTCGGGGCGACGACATGCTGCGCGAGCGCGAGCATCCTCGAACTGATCCTCAGATGTGCGTCGTTCGCGGCGCCGAGACTTACATCAAACTGAAGTACATCCTGCTGGAACGTGAAGCTGACAGCACCACCATTGGACAGAAAATCCGGAGTCTCGCCGACCGTCAGGACGCTGGCTCCTCGCACGAATGCCAGGACTCTTCCGTACTGTTTCGCTTCCGAACGGCTTACAAAAAGGATGTGACAAGCGCGCAACTCCTCCTCTTTTTCTTTGCGCTCCCAGCGAACCTCGACGCGCCGACCGTGAAGCGATCTAGCTGTTATGTCCGCGAATGATGCTCCGAACGAAAAGTCTCCAACCACACACACAACTAACGGTGCCTGGTCCGATCGGAATGCTTCTAGAGGCCACTCGACGAAATTCCTAAAGTTTGCAAGAAACGTTGCCTTGGCACGATATTCGGTTGTTGGGTTAGGCGCTTGTGCCCAGGCAGGTTGTAGAGGCAGGAGCAAGCACACGGTCATCGCCAGGCTCGCCGCAGCGCGAATTGGATCTCTTACCAATGAGCCTTCGATTGGGCCGGAGGAACCGTGTGCCAGCACTTCGCAAGGGTCCCGCGAGAACGGATCCCGGAGCCGAGCAAAGATTGAAGATCCACAAGGGTCTCCTCCGGTGTCGGGGCAAGCTGGAGGCCAGATAGAGGATTTGCGAGGGAGGGTAGGTGATTGAAAAGACTCGAGTTCTCTGCTAGCTAACTAGCGATGGTAGGAAGAAATTCCCGCGTCGGCACAAACGCAGGCAAGCGATTCAATTTGGAACAGCCGGCGCGATCGCGTATCTTGCCTCCCGCCGCACGGGCTATGACTCGGTCCGTCGCGTCCGGGGTGCACCTGCTGCCCCCAATAAGCCCCGGGAGGTTCCTCATCATTTCGAACCGCTTCCACTGTGCGCAGCGGATATCCGTCCAACTGGCACGGAGCTTTGTCGCTTCCTCATCAGCTCGTTCACCTCTCCGTAGGAAATGGCTTTCTCTAAGAATGTCCCGTATGAACCTTGATCAAATAGTTCGTGCGCTGCGTCCCTTGCCAAAGCTAAGGCGCCCCGCATGATACCGGACCCAACACTGAGGCGCGCGACGCCGATCTGTTCCAAATCCCTGACAGCCGGTGTGCCACGGCTGGCGAGCACGTTAACTGGTCCACAGATATCCCGTACGAGTGTTCCGATCGTGGCTAAATCCGCGACACCTGGCACGAATAGGCAGTCAGCGCCAGCCCGGCGGTAAGCGTTTGCCCGGCTCACCGCCGCATTCAATCGCTCTGCCGGCGGACCGATTTCCGCGAGGAAGAAATCGGTCCGCGCGTTGATGACGATGCGAACACCCGCCTGTTCAGCAGCTTCCCGAGCGGCGCGAATCCGCTCGATTTGTTCTTCGACTTCAAACAGCGGCTGAGCAGGGTTTCCTGAGGCGTCCTCCAGATTTATGCCAACAGCACCTGCTTCGATTACCAAACGAGTTGTCTCGGCCACGTCTTCGGCTCGAGGCCCGTATCCGGCCTCAACGTCAGCGGTCACAGGTACATCGACGGTTCCTGCGATACGAGCTATCGCTTCAAGCATCAGCTCGCGCGGAACCTTCTGCCCGTCCGGATATCCGAGCACAGCGGCGATGCCGGCGCTAGTCGTACCGATGGCCCTTGCACCGGCGCCCTCGAACACCCGTGCGCTCGCAGCATCCCAGGCATTTGCCAAGACGAGAATCGGAGGAGCAATATGCATCATCTGGAAGGAATCGGCGGTTCGATTCAGACGTTCGGTCATATTCATGTTGACAGTGTAACAACTATGAGCTGATACCTGCATCAAGGATTCGAGAGGGCCTGATGGCAACGCCGAGAGATTTTCGAATCATCCCCAGGGAGCCCGCACGAAGGTCGGGCGATTGTTAGGCGTTTCGTTTGTCGTTAGGTTGGAAAGGCTACAGGTCATCCGGTTTGCGAGTTGCCAGCTCCTCGGTCATTTATCGAGGAGAATCAGCTGCGCTCCTCGCTGGGCAGGTGGCAAGGTCCCGAATCGAACCGTGTCCGCTGGCCTCGGTGTGCGCATATTGCTCTACGCTGAGCGGTTTCATCGTCTTGCAGCAGACGCGCGGTCGCCCGCGAGCTATAGGCATAGTGAAGCTTGATCGGTTCGACCGCTTCAAAGATGATGTTTTTCCAGATACTCCGCGCCTTTCGGGTGTTTCGCAACGGCATCGATCCCGAGGCACCTATGCTGGGCTGGCCCCTTTCACAGACCGAACCCGGCTATCCCCGCCGTGCTTGGCCGGCTTCTTTTTACGAAACGCAGTTTCGCTCGGGAATTCGCATACCGAGCGGACAAAGACGTGAAGACGGGATGCGACCTATCCGCTCGCTGTCCGTGAACGCGTACGATTCTCCGGTTCTCGGAAGCGTCGAGGCTTCGGTTCTCCCTCGAAGTCCTGCGTCTGGTCGACCGCGTACACCCCTTCTTCTTGGCAGGACCTGCAGCGCAGCGCAAACGCGCGGACCGCATTCGCCTCTTCGAAATTGAGTCCAGAACGCAGGCTGGCGACCTTTTCAGAGACAGGAATCGGTTCCCTGCACCGAGAGCAGCGGACGCCGCGGTAATGGCCCTTCTTGGTTTCCTGGATCACTGTGAACCTCGCTGAGGCCTGATTGATTATCTCTCCGGCACTTTGCGACGAAACTATGGTCGCCTTCCCTGTTGATTTACCAGCGCCGTTTTGTGGCGGAATATTCGTTCGCCGAGTTTCGCGAATTTCTCGCCGAGCGGAGTTCTTGGACGAGACGGACAGCCCTTGCGAGCTAGCCGCCTATCTCAACTGTTGGGCCGATGACCGCTGAGTGGTCTTTTGCTAATTCAATGGTTTGCGCCGATCGATGATGCTTCGCGTTTGTTTGTCGTTGCCAGGGTTGATCTCCGCGGTCAGTTCTCCGCAGACTTGAACAGCTACTCATCTCGCGCTGCTTCTACGTTACCGGTGCTCGAGTTCGCCGCCAGCTGCCCGGCTTGCGGAGGAATGCTTCACTGGCGAATTGATTCGCGACCGAGTGAAAGAGTCTGCGGAAGCTCGACCGAGAAGAGCAGTGCTATCATTGCGTTTCTCGCGGTCCAGGAAGCCCTTAGGGGTCACGCTCAACTCTTAAGAATATGATAACTTAACGAGCTCGTTATACCATATGAGCAGCGGCGTGTCGCCTGAAATCATTGAGAGATACTCTGTCGCCTTCACTCGGTTGGCAGAACCGGTTTGTAGAATTGAGCGAGCGATCGCAGGTCTCAAATGCCGCGCTCTATCGCGTTCGGAGCTTCAAATCTCATTCTATGCGCTCGGCGTCCTCCTCGCGCTCGATAGGCATCGCCGGATTGAGCAAGGAAGAGGGAGCGGTGTTTTCGTCCGAGACGGGGATCTTGCGGGCCGACCTCTCGATACTCGTGCTACGCCCCGCGCGTTCATGACGAAACCGAACACGTCAGGAGAACATAACACAATTGTATCCTACTCTCGATCAGCGGCTGTGTGTCGGAAATCCCGAATGCTTGGCGCCGGTTCTCGACATCATCGTTATCCTTGAAAACACGAGTCGTCGCGACAATGAACACGATCACTTAAATCGGACTCGCAAGACCGAGTGCCGACGGCGGCAGCTCTCCGGGACGGATCATCGCGGAATCTACGCTCATGCGCATACCCCGGGCAATCGTTATCCGGGAAAGCTGGACAGCAAGGGCGGCAGCGTAGTCACTTGGTAGCGTTCCCCAACAGACCCTCAATCGCGCTCAACAACTCAGTAGCCTCTCCCTTCGATATCACCTCTCGGGCTCCGGCCTCCCTGGCTTCCAATTCGACGGCGGGAAGCTTGTGCTGAGTAAAAATCAGAATAGGTACCGATGGCAGGGCTATGCTAATCTCACGCGCCGCTTCTAGCCCGTCCATCACGGGCATCGCCAAATCAAGGATGATCAGGTCGGGCTTGAGTTCGCAGGTTTTCAAGACCGCCTGTTGACCATTCTCGACCTCGGCACAAACCTCCCAACCAGCATGGCTCTTGAGGAGTTCGCCGAGGCGGTGTCTCAGGACAACGTTGTCATCGGCAATCAGGATCCGATTTGTCGCAAGATGTGGGCGGGCACCGACAGGGCTGCTCAAAGGACTGCTCCTTATGTTAGATACCCTACCGAAAGGTGAATTCCCGGTACATACATCGATTGTTGTATATAGACGCTCCGCCACCCCGAGTTCCCTGTACTGGCCGCGCCGTGGCCGGACCGCGAAGGGATGGGCGTGGCACTCCGGGCAGGAGAGGCGCAGGGTGTCTGAGCCGGCCACAGGCAGTCTGAAACCGTCTTTCGGGAATCGATCACTCGGTATCGCGTTTCCCGTGTTGGCCTTCCGACGAGGATCGCCGAAATCTATGGCCACTGGTTGCCCAGAGTTTTTTGAGCTCCAAGGCGTCAACAGTGAGGGCGTCGACCGCTCAACGAGGACGAATGCAGGGCTGCAGACCTACGCGCTGTTTGAGCCTCCGGCCCGATGATTGCTCTCCCTACTGCATAGCGTCCGAGTTTCACCCACCGCTCGAGTCTCGGTTGGGTCTTTCGTTTGTTTCCGTTCTCGGAAACAAGCCCCGGGGGATGCGGTCCCGACGGAAGAAGGGATCGATTCTTCTTACCCGCAACAGACGGGTCTAGTCCGTTGAAGGTGCCCTCAAAACTAAGATCCCGGACAATGCGTGCGTCGCTGTTGCCGCATCACGCTGGCCGAAGGGCCGCCCGGAGGAGACAGATATTCGAGTGGGTAGTGCTCAGACCCCATGGAAAACGCTCTGTCCGAGGCAAATTACCTAGGGCGCGAGTTCGATCCGAGCGCTCGGCGAGATGTTCGTTGAGGGCCGGCGGGGCCGCGTTGCACGCAGTTCACGTTTCTATCGTTTCCATTTTTCGAGCTTAACGAAGTGCTTTAGCCTCGCATGCGGTCCCGATGACTTTTTCGACCGTCTCGAAAAGCTCGCTCGTTCGGATAGGCTTGGAGATGTAGGCATCCATACCCGCGGAGAGGCACCTCTGCTCATCGCCTTTGAGCGCGTGGGCGGTCATCGCAATGATGGGCATGTGCCCACCGGCGATTCTCTCTTTCGCTCGAATCGCGACAGTTGCTTCGAGGCCATCCATCTCGGGCATTTGCACATCCATGAGCACGGCGTCGAAGTGCTCTCTCTCGAGTGCGGCGATCGCTGCTCGGCCGTTTTCTACGACGACTACCGCGTAACCTCGTTTTTCGAGCAGGCGTACTGCCAGGGTTTGATTTACGGCGTTATCCTCCGCCAAGAGGACTCGCGATCGAGGGCCTTCTCGCAAGGTATGTCGGGTGACTAAGGGAGGCTTGGTCTCCGGTGAATCCTTCTGCAGCACCTGACAAATCGAGTCGAACAATTCACTCTGGCGGACGGGCTTGACGAGGTAGGCACAAATCCCCAGTTCTCGGCACCGGGCCCCGTCACCCGGATGACCCGCCGAAGTGATCATCATGATCGTGACCCCGACCAAGCCCGGGACCTGTCGGATTCGCTCAGCGAGATCGAACCCGTCCATCTCCGGCATCGAGCGATCTAGGAGTATGAGCGAAAACGGATGTGCGGTGCCCTTTGCGATCTCGAGCGCCTCGAGTGCGGCACGGCCGCTGCCGACCGATGTCGGCTTCATGCCCAGGCGATTCAACATCTCCTCCAAGACCACACAATTCGTTCGATTGTCATCGACGACGAGTGCTGGCAGGCCACGCAACTGTTCGGGATCAAGAGGAGCAGGTCGTGAGGAAGGCGTGCTTTGGAGAGCCAATTGAACGGTAAAGAAGAAGGTGCTGCCATGGCCAGGTTGACTTTCGACCCAGATACGTCCGCCCATCATCTCGATGAGTCGTACACATATGGTGAGTCCCAAACCAGTTCCACCGTACCTACGTGCCATCGAGCCGTCTGCCTGTGAGAACGCTTCAAAGATCGTTTTTTGCTTATCGGCGGGAATGCCGATTCCCGTGTCCTTCACCGCAAAGCGCAGCCAGCTAGCAGCCGACCCCTGGGATTGCTCTTCGACACTAACGAAGATTTCCCCATGCTCCGTGAACCGAACGGCATTCCCGACTAGATTGATCAGAATCTGGCGAATCCGCCCGGGGTCACCGAGAACCGCCTCTGGAACATCCGGTCGCACTTCATACCTCAGTTCCAGTCCCTTCGCTTGAGCGCGAAAGTGGAGCATCTTCATCGTTTCGCTTAAGCTCTCGCGCAGGCCAAAAGGAATTGCCTCGAGTTCCAGTTTTCCGGCCTCGATCTTGGAGAAGTCCAGAATGTCATTGATGATCGAAAGCAGCGACTCTGCGGAATACTTGACGAGACCTAAGTTGTCTCTCTGCTCCGTCGTTAGTTCCGTATCCAACACTAGGTCTGTCATTCCGAGAATGCCGTTCATCGGTGTCCGGATCTCGTGGCTCATCGTGGCCAAGAACGTACTTTTGGCCTGGCTGGCGGTTTCGGCTATCTCCTTGGCCTTCCGCAGCTCTTCTCTGACCTTGGCCTTCTCGTTTATATCCATCTGTACGAGTAAGAAGGCGACGAGGAGGAGCCCCAGTGCCGCGACGGCTACAAACAGCTCGATCACAATCGCGTGTTGTGCCGAGGTCTCTGCCAGGCGCGATCGTGTGCCCAGGAGTTGCTGTTCCCTCTGGATCATGGCGACGATGAAGTGCCGATTCTCCCGCATCAACTGCAAAGGCAGGGCCGAAGACATCAGTTGATCCGCAGCAGCCGATTCTCCTTGCTGGCGCTTGGCCACTGCCTTTCCCCAATATTGAAACGTCGAGGCCAGACGAGGTTCGAGCTGCTCGATCAACTTCTGCTGCGGCGGATCGTCTGTCGTCGTGCTGCGGAGCAGTCTCAGGAGCTCAGTCAAGTCGGACTTCGCGCTTGTGAAACGGCCGAGATTGCGCTCATCGCCGGATAGAACATAGTTGCGAGTGCTGGACACACCTTCGTCTAAAGTGGACTGAAGCGACTCCAGCTTTACGAGAACCTCCTGGGAATGTTCAACGAGGTGGTTGATGCCGACCAGCCGCCTAGTGTTTTGGTACACCATCGCACCACTAACGACGAACAGGACGAGCGCCAGTGCGAAGCCGATTCGAAAGGCTTTTTCGATTCGAGTCATCATCGATGTCAGCTTGTGCGCCTCTTCGAGAAAGTGCGAGGGGGGCCCCAAAAGCAGCCGCATCGTGCATGGGCCCGGAAGACGATCCGGCCGACTTCGGTTATGCTAATCGAAGGTCCGGGAGCCGCGCAAATCTCGCCGGACCAGCTGTGTCCATAGCAACACCATCCCGGCCTCAGAAACGACATGACTGCCAGCTTCGAGAGCGGCCGGGACACGTCCGAACTCGGGGCCTTTCCCACTTGAGACGCAAGGAGTCCCGGGAATTGAACGTGTTGCCGAAAGGAGGCCCATCTCGCGACGACGCTCAGAGTAGCGATGGCCGGGCGCGTCCAGCGCGCCTTCTTCCATCGGCCGCCGCGTGCCCTCGCGTCTAAATGGGCGGAGTCCCTGGGAGGGTCTGCGGGGATGGTTGCAGCTCGTCGAACCAGTACCTGCACGATCAACGTCGTCCGATCGGAAGTCCGAAGAGGTCAGGCCACGTTGTTCTCAATCTCTCGCGCTTCGCGCCGATCGCCCTGGCGTTGAGTAACCGTGAACAGCCGCGCGAATTCCGAGCGGAATTTGAGGTGCTGCCTGCGCGATCGGCGAGATCGCGCCGCGAAGCGCACGAGTCGCCTTAGTGCGTATTTTTCTTGTGAGAGAGCTTGAGGATCACTTCGATATCCCGACGGGAATCGAAGTTCGATACGGTATGAGTCGGGGAGGTTAGGTCGTTGTGCTCTGCGTGGATTTGGTAATCCACGTTGGGATCGAGTCCGCTGAAGCGATAGCTGCCAGCATCGTCGGCGATATAAGTTTTCACCGCCTGCGTTTTCACGTTCATTAGGTACACGACGCTTGAAGGAATCGGCGTCTCGTCCTTATCCACCACGCTGCCGTGAAGTGTGCGGAGTTGAGCCTCCTTCTTTTGGTCCTGCGCTCTGGCAGGCAGAGCGACGAGAATTGCCAGTGCCACAACAACCGTCCACTTGAAACGCGAGCCGCTGTTCAACGATTCCTCCATCCTGAGGAAGCGCCCGGAGTACGGCGGATTGAATTCTTCGCCGGTTCCCTTCGTGCGCGCCTGCGCAAGGTCCCCTTCGCTGGTGGGTGGAACGCTGACAGCTGCCAGGAACCCCTACGGAGAAGCTATTCGGTCTCCTCTTCTTCTTCCTCCTCTTTTTCTTCGGTGCTCGACTCTTCCTCTTCTTCCTCTTCGTCTTCATCATCGTCGGAAATAGCGATGAGGTGCACGGGATGAGTCTGCGTCACTTCGAGCTCAACGTCGCATTCCGGGCAGCTCAGAATCTCGCCTTCTTCCACTTCGTCCTCGTCCAAGTCAATCTCGGTGTCGCACTCCGGGCACCTGGTCATGGAAATCTCTCCTTCCCGGGCCATCGCCCAGCTCTCGGCGTATTATATACGCCCGTGTCCATATTTTCTGCGGAGGATCGCGTGAACGTGACTAGCGACCGCGAGTATCCGGGCCGCCCCGTGGTGGGAGTAGGGGGAGTGGTGATTGCAAACGGGCGGGCTCTCTTGGTTCGGCGGGGCGGACCGCCCCTCGAAGGCGATTGGTCGATCCCGGGTGGTGTGCTCGAGATCGGTGAGACGCTCGTCGAAGCAGTGCGGCGTGAACTAGCTGAAGAGACCGGGATCGAAGTGCGCGTGCTCGATCTGATCGAAGTGTTCGAGAGGATTTCGCTCGATGCCGACGGCCGGGCGAAATATCACTACGTTGTTCTCGATTACCTTTGCGAGGCGATGGGCGGCAATGCGCGCGCCGGAAGCGACGTGACCGCCGTGGCCTGGGCGACCGACTCGGAGCTCGCACAATATTCACTTGCGCCGGCTGCGATGCGCGTGATCGAGAAAGCCTTCGAGTCCTCGCGCGGACACGATGGCGGCTCAGATGGCGGGCGCGCGGAACGAAGACGTCATCTTAAAGATCCAAGGAGTAAGGAATGACGTCGACCTGCCTCGACGGGATGGGATCGCCCGCAAAAGCACTTTTTCGTCCGCGCTCGCGTCCTGATCGCCGATCACGATGTGCCCCTCGACGGAGCTCGGTCTGACGTCGGGCTGGCAGGAAGGCTAGGTTTGCGCGGACCGGGGAAGCTAGAATCTATTAGCTTGCCGCGGCTTCTGGCAATCTCCCAAAACGCCGCTCGCGGCTGAGAAAATCCTGGACGGCCGCAGCCAGATCGGCTGCCTCGAATTCCGGCCACATCCGGGGCGTGAAGAGAAGTTCAGCGTAGGCGGATTCCCACAGCATGAAATCGCTTAGACGACTCTCGCCACCGGTGCGGATCAGCAAGTCCACATCCGTCGCAGCCGCGCCCGCATTCGTCACTTGGCCGAGCCTCCGCGCAAATTCGCGCTCTGAAATCTCCAGGCTCGAAAGCATCCAGCACGCGGCTCTAACAATTGCGTCTCGCGACGAGTAGTCGAGCGCGATGCGAACTTCGAGCGCTCGTCCGCTGGCCGTCAGCCGCTCGGCAGATTCGATCGCCTCCACGAGCGAGCGTGGGATACGGTCTCGCCGCCCGATGACGCGTAGCCGGATGTCTTCGCGGGCGCAGGCCTCTGCCTGAGTACGCAGGTAATCCTCGAGCAGGCCAAGCAGCGAGATCACCTCGCTCGCCGGCCGTTCCCAGTTGTTGGAGGAGAAGGCGTAAAGGGTGAGCGTCCTGATGCCGAGCGACGGAGCGGCGCCTACAATGCGGCGAACCGCGGCCACTCCGGCTCGGTGACCTTCGGAGCGCGGAAGACCGCGGGAAGCGGCCCAACGCCCGTTGCCATCGAGTAGGATTGCAACGTGAAGTTTTGGGTGCTGAATCATTCGCATGGGGGTCTTGCTCATGGTGATTTGTGGCACACATGCCTCTTAGTTAAGAGCAGGTCCGCTCATTGGAGACGAGTTAGAGAGTTCGCGGCCGCGAGAAGCTGATCGTCTGGCGCGCCGCTATCCCTCCCGCGTCGCGCGGATCAGCGCTTCCATGTGGTCAAGGTACTTCTCGAGCGCTCGGCGGCCGGGCGAGGCCAAGCGGTATTCCGTCTTCGGCAGGCGGCCGGCGAACGACTTGGTGCAGGCAATGTAGCCAGCGTCTTCCAGCTTCCGCGCGTGGACGCTTAGATTGCCGTCGGAGACGCGGAGGAGCTGTTTGAGTTCATTGAAAGTCAGCGACGTGTTCACGGCGAGCGCGCTCACGATCGCCAACCGCGTGCGTTCGTGGACCAGTCGGTCGAGGCTCGCTGCGCCTGTTTCCGGGCGCCACGCGTTCAAGGCGCCGCGCTTCGGTTTCTCCTCGCGCAGAGCGCGGAAGGCTGCCGACTTAGCCACCATATTTCCTCGCAATTACGGCCCCGAAAACAACGTGGAGTCCGCCGAACCCGGCGGCCAGGAACAGATTCCCCCAGCTCCAAGGGCAAAACAGAGCCACCGTTCCGAGCACCATGAAGCAAAGCCCCATGAGCGGTACGATGCGAATCGAAAATGCGCCGCCGGTGACGACACCGGTTCCGTAGAGCAGCAGCCACACGCCGGAAATCACGCCGGTGAAGCCCAAGCGTACGAGCAATAGCGTCAGCAGTCCGCCCGCAAACAGCGGGGGCGCAAAGCTGTAAACAAATCGGCGGCCCGGCCCGGAAAAAAGCGAAGTCCCCGAATCGCGAGCCTTTGAGACCGTGGTCCAGCCCGCAATCGCGATCGCAATCGTGGCTTCGCTGATCCAAGTCATCAGCCACTCAAGAGGCGAACTCTGTCTGGAGGCGATCACAGCCGCCCCGATCGCGGTGATCCCCATGGCGACGCCGCCCCAGCCGGACACGGCCGTAAAGGATCCCGCGCGTTCCATGGTTTCGCGAATGAAGCGGAGGTTATCGCGGGCCCGGTCATCGAGCGCCAGAGGATGGGCCAAGTGAGGGTCCCGGTGTTCGGGATGCGCCATGGCGGCAGCGTAGCACGGCGCCCAAAACTGTCAAGTACTTTGTTCCATAAAGCGGAGAGTCGCCTCGAGGAGCCGCAATCGTTTCCAGTCATCGTCGCCGACCGTCTGAAACGCCGGTCGCGACGCGATTCGGGCGAATTGGCGAGGCTCGCGACCCCCGGACAGCGGTCCCTGCCGCTCGGGATGATTCGGCGGACGCATCGTCCTCTATCGATGCTTCATCGCATAGCGACCCACCAGCGAATTCCAGCGGATCAGCAGAAGATCGGTGAACATCCGCAGGCTATCTCGAAAAACGCTCACCTTCGTAGCCGGGTCATGCGCCCAGCGAACAGGCACTTCGACGATCCGCAGGCCGTGGCGCTTGGCCAGGAAGAGGATTTCGGGGTCGAAACCAAATCGTTCGATTCGCTGCTGTTCAAAAACAACCCGGGAGGGCTCACGCAAGAACGCCTTAAAGCCGCACTGCGTGTCGAGGAAGGCGAGGCCGGTGAGGAGCCGTACAAATCCGTTGAAGGTTATCCCCGCCAGTTCACGCAGCCGCGATTGGTGGACCGAGATCAGAGAACGGTCTAGTGCGCGCGAGCCGATCGCCCCGTCGTTTCCTGCCTCGATGGCTGCCAGAAGCTTTTGCGACTCTTCAATGGGCGACGAGAGATCGGCGTCGGTAAAAAGTGCAATGCGCCCGCGCGCTTCGAGCATCCCATGCCGGACGCTGAAGCCTTTGCCGCGGTTCCGTCCATTTGAGACCAACCGCAACGAGGGCATCTTGCGCGTCCACTCCTCTGTGATTTGCGCCGTGTCATCGGTCGAGCCATCGTCCACAACCAGGATCTCAACCTCGCCGAGTCCCATTTGCTGGCTCCCGAAGAAATCGCGAATTCGCATAAGGGTTCGAGCCAGTCGACTCTGTTCGTTGTATGCCGGGATGATGATGGAAAGTTCCGGGACACGCTCGCTCATACGCCGGGTGATTCCTGCGTGTTCGGCCGCCAGCCGTAATGGCCAACCAGAGGCACAAACCGGCAGGCAAAGAGCGATCGTTCGTTTATCCGGCCCTCGCGTTTTGCGATGCACATCAATTCCTGGTGATCCGATTTCCCGACCGGGATAACGAGCCTCCCCCCCTCGGCCAATTGCTCAAGCAGCGGCGGAGGAACGGCGGGCGCGGCGGCCGTCACCAGGATCGCCTCATACGGCGCACCGGCGGCCCAGCCGAACGAGCCGTCGCCCTCCTCAATCCGCACGTTCCGATAACCGAGTTGCGCCAGGCGCTCCCTCGCCCGGGCGGCCAGCGCGGGTTGCGTCTCTATCGAGATCACTTCGCGGGCGAGCAGAGAAAGCACGGCCGCCTGATACCCACAACCCGCGCCGACTTCCAGCACGCGCTCCGAGCCCTCAAGAGTGAGCGCTTCCGCCATCGCCGCCACCATGAATGGCTGCGAGATCGTTTGGCCTTCGCCGATCGGCAGGGGTTCATCGGCATAGGCGGCCGCTATGTGTTGTGGGGGGACGAACAGATGGCGGGCGACAGCCTCCATCGCGTTGAGCACGCGCGGCGAGCGGATGCCGCGGTCGCGAATCTGCCGCGAAACCATGTCGTGCCGCGCGGACTCAAAATCCACGCTGGCGCTTGGAACGCGATTGCCGTTGCCGTTCACGCGGGGTAGGCCCCGGGTAAGAAAGAGCTCGAGGGGCCGGACTGCCGGACGCGAGAGACTCGATCATCCGCTGCGCGACTGGCCGTGCGGCTCGACTGGCCTCTCCCCGAAGCTATCACAGGCAGGTCGAGCCGCGCCAGCGAAAGACGTCCGCGAGGAATTCGCATGAATCGGTCGAGTTGTGACGGCTGTGTCGAGCGCTGCCGCTGAGATGTCGATCGAAATCGACCCGTGACCCGAATCGGTACTTTCGTTATGATGGTTCCTGCGCGTTTCGCGTTCGCCAGCCCTCGAAGGAGAGATCTCCATGAAATTGTCAATCGCTCTGATGGCTTCAGCGGTTTTGCTGTCAGGCCCGGTGCTGGCGCAGACGGCCGCCAAGGCCACGCAGCAAGCACCGCCGCCGCAGCACCAGCCGGGTACTCCGGCGCACCCCGCCCCTCCGGGTCAAGATGCCTCCCCAGCCCCGGCGGTTGAAAAACCCGACCCCGCGAAGGATGCTGCCATCCGCCGTCTGATGGAAATTACGCAAACGAACAAAATGGGCGATAACATCGTCGCCGCGATCGGAAATCAGGTGCAGCAAGTAATGAGCCGGGCCATTCAGCCCGAGCGATTACCCAAGTTCATGGACGACTTTCATGAGAAGTTCACCGCGAGCGCCCCATCGGGCGCCGTGGCGGATGCCGTGATCCCCATCTATGCGCGCCATTTTTCGACAGACGACATTCAAGGTCTGATTCAATTCTATGAATCCCCTCTCGGCCAGCGCGTCGTGAAGACGATGCCGCAGGTCACTCAGGAGTCAGAGTCTGCCGGCATCCAGCTCGACCAGAAGGCCGCAATCAAAGTGCTGCGAGGAATGCAGGATGAATACCCCGAGCTCAAGCAGATGCTCCCGCCGGAAAACGGGGCGCCCGGGGCTGGCCCCGAACCGCCTCCCGCCCCTGGGCCCGCACTCGCGCCGAAGCCGTCTGCGGCTCCGCCTCAAAAGTAAGGATGGGTGTCGCGCAATGGTTCGAATGTGTTCCTGCGCGCGAACGGGTCTGCCCGGCTGAGACCTAGTCCTGGGTTGCGGAAGCGCAATTGGAAGATTGATCGATGCTAAATCGCGGCACAGGATGATTGCGAACGCTCGCGCTCGTGGTGCCGCGGACCTCGAGCATCGTAGGGAGCTTCGAGGACGTCGCGCGCCCGAAAATCGACCTGTTCGGCCTGGTCGGGCCCGCAAGCGTGAGCGGGAATGTCGACGCGGGTCTCGTCTCTCGGTCGCGCGCCGAGTTTGTTCGACGGTTCCATTGCGCTGATCGCGGCTCAGGCTTCGCCCGAGCCAAATGCCGCGTGTCCGGGGCCTTTCTCGATTCGCTCGCCGGGCCGGGAGCGCGTGCGGTTCCGAAGAGCGACTGGTTCAGCGCTCCAGAAAGTCGAGCCGAAGCCTACTGATCCAGCTACAATCCTGTGCCGATGGCCCCAGTCGATTGGTCTCCGCTCTGGATATCGCTGGCCACCAGTGTGACAGCGACCCTCGTCACCCTGGCCGCCGGAGTCACCGCGGCGGCCTGGCGCGTTGGTCAGAGGGGGCCAGCGATGGCGCTCGTCGATGGAATGTCTCTTCTCCCGCTCGTCCTGCCTCCCACCGTAGTTGGTTTTTTCCTTTTGGTGCTCTTTGGTCGCCACGGCCCGCTCGGCGCCCTCCTTCTTCGGTTCGGCGCAACGGTGGTTTTCTCCTGGCCTGCGACAGTGATTGCGGCGGCAGTCGTCTCCTTCCCGCTGATGTATCTGACGGCCCGTGCTGCACTCCAGCAGGTCGACGCGCACTTACTCGAAGCCGCCCGGACGCTGGGCGCCTCTGAATGGCGCCTGTTCCGCGAAATCACACTGCCCCTTGCGTGGCCGGGCGTGCTCGCGGGGACCATCCTTTCCTTTGCGCGCGCCCTGGGTGAATTCGGGGCCACGTTGATGGTCGCCGGAAACATTCCCGGAAAAACAGAGACGATTCCGATCGCCATCTACTTCGCCGTGGAAGCGAACGATATCGAGCGGGCCATGATTTGGTGCTTGATCGATGTGGTGATTTCGCTCGCCTTGCTTGGCGGGCTTTACTACTGGACACACGCGCAAGATCCCCGACGCGCGCGGTGGGCGCGGCGTTAACGTGGCTCTCGATGTCCAGATCACCAAACAACTTCCGGACTTCACGCTGCTCGCCTCGTTCACGGCTGGCCGATCACCGCTGAGTATTCTCGGTCCATCGGGAGCAGGCAAGAGCATGCTGCTTCGCTGCATTGCCGGACTCGAGCAGCCCGACCGGGGTCGCGTTCTGTTGAACGATCGAATTCTGTGGGACAGCGACCGGCGTATCCAGACGCCCGCTCGCGAGCGGCGCATCGGAATGCTCTTCCAGCACTATGCTCTTTTTCCTCATCGCACGGTCGCCGAGAACATCTCTTTCGGCCTCCGCCATTGGCCGCGCGAGGAACGCGCCCGCCGTGTTGCTGCGCTTGTGGAACGCACGCACATCGGGGGGCTGGAACTGCGCTATCCGCGCGAGCTCTCTGGCGGTGAACAGCAGCGCACGGCGCTGGCCCGCGCGCTGGCGATCGAGCCGGAGGCGCTATTGCTTGATGAACCGCTCTCAGCGCTCGACACGCACCTGCGAAGTCAAATGGAGGCACAACTCCAGGAAACATTTGCGGCGTACCTGCGGCCGGCGCTTCTCGTGACACACGATATTGAAGAAGCCTACCGGCTGGGCGGGCAGCTGCTGGTGCTCTCTCGAGGGCGTATTGCTGCCTTGGGAGCAAAGGAAGCAATCTTCCGCCGCCCTCCCACACTCGAAGTGGCACGGCTCACCGGCTGCAAGAATTTTTCGCGCGTGCGCGCAGTTTCAGCGCACGCCGTCGAGGCCGTCGACTGGGACTGCCGGCTGCGCATCGCGGACTCGATCGCCGGGCCGCCCGCACACGTCGGAATCCGCGCCCATCACATCGATTTTCTACCACCCCCGGGGCCCGATGCCGCGGACGAAAATGTCTTTCCCTGCTGGCTCGTGCGGTCCGCCGAATCGCCCTTCCGTATGACGCTTTACCTGAGGCTCCACCAGCCGCCCGGAGAATCCGTCGAGTATCATTTGCAGGCCGAGGTCTTTAAAGAGAAGTGGCAACGATTTCATGACCGGCCTTTCCCCTGGCACGTGCGTCTCTCCCCTGATTCGCTGTTCCTGCTGCCGGAATAGGCCGTTCGGGAATCCTTCGAGTCCGCGCTCCAGGCCAACCGGCGAGATAATGCTGCGCGAGTACGCTTTATTTCAGCCGCTTGACCCATTTGATGTCGAGGCCGTTGGTGCCGTTGATGTCGCGGAGAAAGACGACGGAAAGATCACGCTTGACTGCGTATTCCACCTGGATCAGCTGGTACTGGTTCGAAGTGGCGGCGTTCGACGAATAGGTGATCGTCAAGTCGCGGGTGACCTGCTGTTCGATCGTGATTCGCGCCGCCGCGTTTGATTCCGTTGCTGTGCCCGCGACGAATGGGTCCACGCGGAACTGGCTGATGCCGAACAAGTGTTCGATCCTGCCGCCGAGCCCGCTCGATATTGCTTCTGAAAGCAGTGCCGTCGCACCGTAATTCTGCGAGGCTGCCTGCGAAACAGGTCCTGTCTCTTGCCCGGTTCGCCCGAGCGCAAGCAGGCCGATAATATCCTGTTCCGGTAGCGGAGGGTCGGAGCGATAATTGAGCGTCAGCCGGCTGGCCGTTCCCGAGAAGTCGATTGTCACTTGATACTGGCTGATCGTGGAGGTGGCCTCGACGTTCAGGACTGGATCCAGTCTGAACGGATTCGCGAAATTAATGTCGCCGTGCGTGAGTTGATAGGTGTTGCCGCGGAAGGGCATCTGGCCCCCGAGCAGGTGGATATGTCCTAGCAGGACGGGTCGATCCCAGGTGCCGCGCAGCCGCACGTCGCCGTCCACCTCGATTTGCGCCCCGGCCCATTCGATCCGCGCGCCCGGGCTGGTCTGACCTTCAACGTCGAAGGTCAAGTTCTGCAAGAAGGTTGAATTGGAAACTGGCGCGGCGGAGGATTCAGAAGCGGCAGCGAAGAACGAGGCCACGTCCACGCCCTCGGCAAACAGCAACCGCTCGACTTCGACGTGCCCGCTCACCAGAGTCGCATTGCCGGTACCGGTGAGTTCGACTGTGCCGCTAGCGAGCCAACTCAATCCCGCCGGATATCGGATTCGGACGGTCGACGTCTGAGCGCTCACTTCATAGCGCAGCGGGCCTTCGCCGTAGGTCACGTTTCCGCTCAGCGTCAATTGCCCGCCGCCCGACACGGCCGTCACCCGATCAAAGACCAGTCGACTCTTGTCGAAGATCAGGTCGCCATTCACTTTGCTGATTCCAACCGGGAATTCGGCGTAGTTGGCCGAGGCATCGCGCACACTCGCTCGTCCCGTGATCCTCGGTCGATCCATCGTGCCTTCGACCGACACGTTCATGTCCGCGCTTCCCCGGGCATCGAGGTCGGGAATCATACCCCTCACGAGCCGCAAGTTCAGGCCGCCCGAGACGGAGAGATGCAGTGGGCGGTCGCGATCGAACCTGGCCGAACCGCTAAGCTGCGCATCTGTTTCGGTGCCATGCAGGTGCGCTTGTTCGATGCGCAACTCATTCTTGTGGTAGGTGATGCGGATGTCCTGATCATTTGCAAGCTGGACGAGTTCGTAGTCGAATGAAATTCGCGTGATATCGGCGTCCACGGCAATCGAGTCCGGCTGGCGCAGTGCTCCGGAAAATGTGAAGACGCCGTCGGCACTGCTGTGGCTCGTCAGTTGCTTCAGGTGGAGTCCCGAGACGATGAAAGGATCGAGATCGAACCGCTCGACCGAAAGGCGGCCGGAAATGGTCTGATCGCCCGTCAAGCCCACCTGGAGTTCGCCCTGAAGCTTCCCGCCGCCCATTTCCGACGTCAGCGAGAGACGGGCGGTGCGCCCGTCCGAACCGAGCTGGCCAGTGAAGTTTCCCTCGACCTCGCTTCCAAGCTTCAGGTTTACGAGCCGCAAGTCGCCTTCTGCGACGGGCGTCCTGAGAGGTCCCGAGCCGCGGAGGTTGAAGTCGAGCTGCCCGCCAATGGGCATCGATGAAGTTTGCAATTCGGCGACTCTGTCGAGCCCGATTGCTGTGCCCGTCAAATTGAACACGGTTTGCTGTTCCTGCGGGCGATAGAGAATGTCCCCGGCAATCCGCCCGGAGCCCCTGCGCAGCTCGGCGCGGGAGATCCGTACCTCGTTGTGTAGCACGTGCAACTGGCCGCTCAGGCGGTCGAAGCGGTATCCCTTCGCCTTGATCTCCTCGAAAATAAAATTCGAGTCGAAGACAGGGGCGGCACGCGTGCCTCCGGCGTGGAAATCTCCCGTGAGGAAGCCGCTAACCGGAAAATTCGTCTCGAACATGGCTTGCAAATCATCGCAGGGCGCGTGCTCGAGCCGCCCCTCGAGATTCCACGGGCTCTCGGGGGCAAAACCCCAGTTGCTGTCGAACTCGATCGCCAGATCGAGCGTCACGGACATGCCGCCGCGCTTGACGACAGTCTTCGTCAGTCGGAAGCGGTCCGGAGAATACTCAAGGTCGCCGTCGATTTGATCCCAGTAGAGCTTGTCGTAGTGCGCTTGGTCGGCATGCATGCGGCCGATAAATGTCGGACCGACCAGCGGGCCGAGGATGCGCCCGGTCCATGCCACCCGCCCGGCAATCCGTTTGCGCGCGGCACTCGGCCCGCGAATGGTGTTGATCAACTCATCCCAGGCAAGTAAGTTAGCGGTCCGGAATTTGATCTCGACCGCCGAATCCACGGCGCCGAGCGGGCCGTCCATTTCGAGCTGCGATTCTGGCGTCGTGATTTCGCTCTGCGAGATCGCGACCGCGCGAAGATCTTGGGAATATTCATAGTCGATACGCGCGGTTACGGGAATCATGCCCGGGCCAAGCGTCCCGGGCGGCGACCACCGCGATTGGCCTCTGGATCGAAAATGCTTGAAGTTTCTGCTCCAGGTGTTCACCGAGTCTACGTCCATCGCGCCGTCCCAGTGCAGTGTGTCGACCGGGAGGTTCGGGTTATCGACGGCAGCGAGCGTAGCGGCGAGGCTGGCTCCGTGCAGGTGCGTCTCCGTGCGGAAGGCCAGGCCGCGGAAATCCATCTCGAGCCGCCCGTCCGCCGTACCGCCGAGGGCCCGCAGGCTGAGATTCGGCACAACCAGCTGGAGCCGCGCAATTTCGTAGTTGCCCCAGGTCTCGAAGCCAGTCGCGTGGAACCACTGGTAGGGCATTTGGATATCGTGGGCGCGGTAGTACCCGTTCGCCGTCCACTCCCCGCTCCTCCCTCCGGCAGCACTGTAGTTGGCCCGGCCGGAAAAGTCGGCAACACCCCCGGGGACAGTCTTCGCCCGGAAGATCGTGCGCACGTCGGCAAGCGACAGCCGCCCGCGATACCGTAAAGTCCAATCGGCGCGCGAGAAACTTGGCAGCTCGGCGCGGAGATCCAGCTCAGAATGAGGCAGCTTGCAGACAAGTTCGTCGAGCTCGAAAGCATCACGATGGAGCGTGAATTTTGCCGATAGATCGAAGCGAAACGGCACGTCGCGCCGTTCCGCCATTTCGACATCCTGCCAGCGGAGATCGCCGATGTATGAATCCCGACCGTTGGCCGAGAAGTTATAGCTGAGAGAGAATTCCAGATTCTGACCTGTGATAGCCAGCGGCACGCGCCGGTCGTTGAAGATGGCGCTACCGTCGCGCAGCTCGAGCCGGGCGATCTGCAGATTGAACAGCGTTTCGCGCCACGGGCGGTTGTTGGCGTGAATTTTGGGGCGGGGCAGGTTGCTGCGGCCATCTTTCTCGATGCGCACGAACACCTGTGGTCGCTCGACAATCAGCCGCTCGAGCGCCATCCGCCGCCTGAAAAACGAAAGAATACGGACGCCGACGTCGACACGGTCAGCATGGAACAGCGGCGGCGCCCCCTCGATTGCCACCCCGTCGAGTGTCAAATTGTCGATTTCGACTTGCAGGCTCAAGATGTGCAGATGAAAACCGCCCATTTCGACACGAGCTCCGGTCCTCTGCTCGATCTGGCCGACGACAGCCCGGCGAATCCACGGCTCGACGAGGCCGGTTTCGAAGATCACGGCGACTGCGAGAGCCCCGGCGGCCCCGAAAAACAGCGCGATGGCTATCCAACGCTGCCGGCGACTGAGGCTCACGGCGCATCCCCATCGGAGACGGTGTCAATCTTCAGTCGGTCGCGGGTCTCATCGAGCCATCTTGTCGAGAGCAAGTCGATGGCCCGCTGCACCAGCACCTCGCGGATCGTGTCGTCGACTTCCTCGAGCGGTGGAACCGACTGTCCGCGGGCCTTGAGTTGCGGGGTCAATTCGTCCTGGTAATATCGCTCGATCTGGCGCTCGTCCACTTGGGCCGCAGGGCGGAAACGATAGTCGAGGAAACGAGACAGATAGAGTTGCTCGTCGATAATCCGGCGCATGTCCGCTTCAGTCAGTCCTGCCCGAGCGCACCGATTCTTGAATTCTTCAGGGGAGCGGAACTGCCTGGAAAGCTTCGCGAAGTTCCCCTCCACGTCCTCGGCGGGAGGCCGCGGGTAGTTCGTCGCAACCGCCTCACCGCGGACAATCCACTGGTCGGCCAGTTCGCGGATCAGTTCAGGCCGCGGTTTCGCCTGGCCGTCCACGAGTTCCTGAAACGCGGCGAGCTCGCGCAGTTCGCTTTCCGTGAGGATGTCGTCTTCAATCCGCGCAGCGATGCCGTCGACCGTCTGTGCGCCGCCCCCGAGGAGGGCA
>DATMRE010000100.1:0-2078 GCA_035566475.1 Verrucomicrobiia bacterium
CAGGATGGACCGGCTGGTCATGAGCGTGATTATGGAAGCTGACGAGACCGGAAGAATCGTCGGCGCCGAGTTCACCCCCGGGGTAATTCGCTCGGCCGAGCGGATGACCTACATGAACGTTCACAAAGTGCTCGACGGCGATCCGGAGATGAACCAACGCTACGCACACGTCGCGAGCGAATTCCGCCGGATGAAGGATCTGGCGTTACTGCTCAACAGCCGACGCAATAGTCGTGGCTCGATTGATTTCGACCTTCCCGAACCGGTGATCGAGTTCGACGCCGACGGGCGCATGCTGAATATCGTCCGCAGCGTGCGCAATATCGCCCATCGCATTATCGAGGAGTTCATGCTCGCGGCGAACGAAGCGGTCGCGCAGTATCTGGAGCGGCGCGGGATCGCCTCGCTGTATCGCGTCCACGAAAAGCCGGACCCGAAAAAGGTGCTCGAATTCGAGGAGCTGGCAAACGCATTCGGCTATTCGCTTGGGGTGGAAGATTTGGCGGAGCGGCGCGTGGCCGTGCGGCACGGCCGGGTGCAAGCCCGTGCACGAACGGGACGCGCCGGCCGCGGTCGAATGCGGCCCATGAGCGTTGCCATACCGTCGGAGGAACAGATCGACATTCGCCCCCAGCATTACCAGCGGTTGACTGCGAAAATCGCGGGGAAAGCCGAGGAGCGAATTCTTTCCTATCTGATGTTACGTTCGCTCAAACAAGCGCGCTATGCCGCCGATCCGCTCGGACATTTTGCGCTCGCTACAAAGGAGTACACGCATTTCACTTCGCCCATACGCCGCTATCCGGACTTGATCGTCCATCGCGTGCTGCACTGGGCGCTCGAGAACCCTTCAACAGAGCCCATCGGTGCCATGTCGTCCCGTGCGCGGACCGGGACCGAGCAAGCTGTGGCCGTACTCGGGCCTTATCGCCGGGTTGAACTGGAGGAAATCGCGTCCGAGAGTTCAGAAGCGGAACGCCGCGCCGACGGCGCCGAGCGCGAGTTGATGGACTGGAAGACAGCGCAGTTCATGGAAAGCCACCTCGGGGAAGAATACGAAGCGCTGATTATTTCCGTGCAGAAATTTGGATTCTTCGTTGAGCTCGTGGACATTTTCGTCGAAGGGCTCGTCGGCATTGACCGGCTCGAGGAGACGACGGGCCAGCGTTGCGTGTATCGCGACCGCGACCGCGCGATCGTCACCGAGCCTTATCAGAAATCGCACGCTGCAGCGCCCCAGCGGATCTTCCGTCTGGGCGACCGCGTGCGAGTGCGGGCCGAACGGATCGACCCCTTTCGGCATCGCGTCGAGTTTGCGCTCCTCTGAGCTCTGGTCCGGCACGAGGTTAGTCACGGCTTCGGTTCCTTGCGGGCACCTGGGAAAGGGTTCTCGGCACCGCGGAGAAACAGCAAGCACCGATTTCACGCGCCCAGGCCGTTCTCCCCGCCCCGGTCAGATCACCATAGCGGCTCTCCAGCCAGATCGAAAACCTAAAATTTCTCAGCTGCTTTGAGCCGTCTCGCGCATATGATTAGGCCTTTGCGCAAGGATGCATCGATGAAACCCACAGTCGGATTAATCGGACTTGGACTCATGGGCAAGCCAATGGGGCGAAACCTGCTAAAAGCGGGGTTTGCACTCGTTGTTTGGAACCGTACCACCGGGAAGGCGGAGGACCTGGTCCGCCAGGGGGCGAAGCTCGCGGCGAACCCGCGCGAGGTGGCCGCGCAAGTCGACGTGTTGCTCACGATTGTGAGCGATCCGCCCGCGCTCGAGGAGGTTCTCTGGGGGGCGAACGGAGCGCTTGAAGGATTGCGTCGCAACTGCGTATTCATCGATTCGAGCACGGTTTCTCCGGGACTTGCCCGCCGCGTCGCGGAGGCGTGCGCGGATCGTGGGGTCGATTTCCTAGATGCGCCGGTGACCGGCGGCACTTGGGGTGCGGAAAAAGGGGAATTGGTATTTATGGTTGGTGGAAAGGCCGAGGTGCTGGAAGCTACCAAACCTGTGCTCGCGGCAATGGGACAGAGATTTTTTCTGCTGGGGCCGAACGGCGCGGGCCAGACCGTGAAGCTCG
>DATMRE010000101.1:0-8633 GCA_035566475.1 Verrucomicrobiia bacterium
GCCGAAGTGAAGTTCATCCAGAACGCGATTGAACTGGGCCAGGTACAAGTTCGCGAGGTGATGGTGCCCCGTCCGGATATGCACGCGCTGCCATCGAATGCGGGTCTCGAAGAGACGATGAGGATATTCGCGACCACGCAACGTTCCCGCATCCCCGTCTACGAAGGCACGCTCGACCATATCCTCGGCTTCGTCCACATCAAGGACGTGATCTGGGTTCTGCTCGACCGCGCTCGCGACATGGAAGAGAGTCTGAAGGCGACCGCATTCGAGCTGAGAAGCGTCGTGCGCGATGTGCTGATCGTTCCCGAGAGCAAGCCGGCGAGCGAGCTGCTCGTCGAGTTCCGAGCACGCCGCACCGGTCTCGCCATGGTGGTGGACGAATTTGGCAGCATCCTGGGCCTCGTGACCCTCGAGGATATTCTTGAGCAGATGGTCGGCGAGATCCACGACGAGTTCGATGTGGTCGAGGGCCCGCTCGTCCTCGCTGACGGGGGGATGATTTTTGACGGTTCGATCAACGTACGGGAACTCGAAACTCAGTACAGCATCGTGCTTCCCGACGACCCTGCCTACGAGACGGTCGGGGGGTTTGTCTTGTCCCGGCTCGGATTGATCCCTCGCGGGGGCGAAAGCTTCGAGGCCGAGGGATACCGCTTCACGGTCATGGAAGTGGACCGGCGGCGCATCTCGCGCGTGAAGATCAAGCAGCTACGGTCCGCCGAACCGCCCCTGCCCTCTCCTCTCGCCTCTGCGGAAGACGGTCGCCCGGCAGATCGGGGGTCGCGGGCGCCCGCCCGGCCCGCCGGTTCCTTGAAAGAGTGGCAGAGGAAATGAGCCGCTATATTTTCATGAAGTTGCTGTTCGTTTTGCCGGCTCTCGGGCTTGTCCTTACGATGGTCTTCCTGCTTGCCCATATCGTCCCCGGCGACCCGGTCGAGCAGATGCTTGGCGAAGGCGCGAGCGCGGAGGATTTGGCCGGGCTTCGTCATTCTCTGGGGCTCGATCTGCCCGTTGCCGAGCAGTACGGGCACTATCTGGCCGGCGCAATTCGGGGAGATTTGGGGGAATCGGTTCGCTTCCGGGAGCCAGTTGCGCGGATCGTGTTTTCGCACTATCCCGCCACGCTCGAGCTGGCCTTGGTTGCTCTTCTCGTGTGCGCAGGAATTGGAATTCCTGCAGGGCTGCTCGCTGCCGAGCGCCGTGGCACGGCGGCAGACCACGCCGTAGGCGTCTTGACGTTGCTCGGGCTCTCGGTTCCGAATTTTGCGCTCGGCCCCGTGCTCATCCTGGTGTTTTCCGTTCTTCTCGGATGGCTGCCGGTCTCCGGGCGCGGCGGACTTTCACACCTCGTCTTGCCCGCCGGCACGCTTGGCGCTGCTCTCGCCGCCATCCTGACGCGCATGGTCCGTACCTCCGTCATCGAAGAACTCTCGAGCGACTACGTTCGGACCGCTCGAGCCAAAGGGCTCTCGGAGTCCGCAGTTTTGATTCGCCACGCATTGCGCAACGCCCTGATCCCGATTCTCACGATTCTTGGATTGCAGTTCGGCACGCTGCTCGCCGGCACGATCGTCACGGAAACGATCTTCTCCTGGCCGGGGATCGGGCGGCTTGCGGTCGAGGCCATCGAGGCGCGCGACTACCCGCTGCTCGAAGGCTGCATATTGCTGATTGCCGTTTCCTATGTATTCGTAAATCTTCTGACGGACCTGGTGTATGCGCTGGTTGATCCGCGGGTGCGTCTTCGATGACAGGCCTCCGCGGTTTCTTGAGCCGGAACGGTCCGGGCCGCTGGGGGCTCGCGCTCACCCTCCTGCTGGTCTTCCTGGCCGTGGCCGCGCCTTGGCTCGCGCCCGCCGATCCCACCCGTCAGGATCTGGCGGCCCGTCTTTCGAGCCCGAGCCTGGTTCATTGGATGGGGACTGATGAACTCGGCCGCGACATCCTGTCGCGGATTTTCTACGGTGCGCGCATATCCATGATCGTCAGCGTAAGCGTCGTCCTGGGCGCCGGGATCGTGGGAGTAACGATCGGTTCGCTCTCTGGCTACTTCGGCGGATGGTTCGACGGTTTTGTAAACGTCATCCTGATCAACGCGTCTCTTTCGTTCCCCGGAATTCTCCTGGCCATCGCCTTTGCCGCATTCCTCGGCCCGGGCATCGGCAAAGTCATTCTCGCGCTGGTCATCACCGGATGGGCCGGGTATGCGCGTCTTGCGCGGGCCCAGATTTTGCAGGTCAAGGAGATGGAATATGTGCTGGCGGCACGGTCGCTCGGGGCTTCGGATTCGCGTATCCTTCTGAAGCACCTTCTGCCGAATATCCTGCAGCCAATTCTCGTTCAGGCGACGATCGCCATGGCGGGAGCGATCCTTGCGGAATCAACGCTCAGTTTTCTCGGTCTCGGAATACTGGCGCCGATGCCGAGCTGGGGAGCCATGCTGAACGATGCGCGCAGCCATCTGTTCGACGCACCGCATCTGGTAATCTTTCCCGCCCTGGCGGTAATGACCGCGGTCCTGGCCTTCAATCTTCTCGGTGATGCCCTTCGCGATTGGATGGACCCGCGCATGCGGGCGTACCTCGTAGCTACTTCGCTCGCACGTTAGGGTCGAGCGTCTAGCCCGTACGGCGTTGCCTGGCGTCCAGGATTGGAATCGGCTCCGACGAGAACGCCCAATCGTGTTGCGCCCTATAAAGTCTTGAGTAGCGTATCAGTTTGAACTCCGATCGCTAGATAACGATCAGCCTCATGGAGACCTTGGTGCTGGTGCGCCTTCGGAGCTATGCTGAACCGAAAGAGTGGAGCTCGGAAGAAACCAGCATGATGCGGATCATCCAAGGCGACTTCAGTGACCCGCGCGTGGTCGATCTCCTGCATATCCATCTGATCAGCGCCCGCGCGGAAACGGCGCCGGGCAGCGCCCACGCCCTGGACTTCACTGGGCTGCAATCCCCAGACATCAGTTTTTGGACAATCTGGGACGATGAAACGCTCTTGGCAGTCGGCGCGCTGAAGCGGCTCTCGGCCGATCATGGTGAGGTCAAGTCAATGTACACGGTTCAGTCCTTGCGCCGAAGGGGAGCTGGAAGCGCGATGCTGCGCCACATCATTGCGACTGCGCGAGCAAGCGGCATGTCGCGCCTCAGCCTCGAGACGGGCTCATGGGGTTATTTTCTGCCTGCGCAGGCGCTCTACAGGAGCCATGGCTTCGTGGAGTGCCCGCCGTTCGCTGACTATGTGCTCGACCCGAACAGTGTCTTCATGTCGCTCGACCTGCGAGAATCCTGATCCGCGGGACATCCGTCCGCGGTCGTAAGCCGCAATTGAAACCGACACTACCTGAAAAATCAAACTGATACACCACCAGGTCTTGCCCGCTGCCGTCGAGGCCGTAAGAGCAGTTGTGCGAGTGCGACTTCGACGGTTTCACTCAGGCTCCGGGTGAGGCGCTTCGTTTTGACGGGGAGCCGGAAAACGAGTCGGACGACGATTTCGCGGGCGGGCTAAGCGGAAATGCCTGAGGCGATCGCTTCGCCGAGATCTCTGGTTCCAGCCTTCCCGCCGATGTCTGGAGTACGAGGACCTGCTCCAGCGAGGACAGATTCGATCGCGCGCTCGACCGCGTCTGCCGCCGCCGCTTCTCCGAGATGGCGCAACATCATCGCGCCAGACCAGATCTGTCCGATCGGGTTCGCCACGCCCTTGCCCGCAATGTCCGGAGCCGATCCGTGAACCGGCTCGAACATCGAGGGGAACTCTCGTTCCGGATTCAGGTTTGCCGAAGGCGCAATGCCGATCGATCCGACTACAGCTGGTCCAAGATCGGAGAGGATGTCGCCGAAGAGATTCGATCCAACCACCACGTCAAACCAGTCGGGATGACGCACGAAGTGCGCGGTAAGAATGTCGATGTGAAACTGGTCGGTGCGAATACCGGGATATTTCTCCGACATTGCCGCGAAACGTTCATCCCAGAAAGGCATGGTGTGGATAATCCCGTTCGATTTCGTCGCCGAGGTCACATGCCCGCGGCGCGTGCTGGCGAGCTCGAATGCATATCGAATGATGCGGTCGCAACCGCGGCGAGTGAAAATGGATTGCTGAACGGCCAACTCATCCTCGGTATGCGCATAGAGCCGGCCACCGATCTGAGAGTATTCGCCTTCGTTATTTTCACGCACCACGCAGAAATCAATCTGTCCGGGGACGAAGTTCTTGACGGCTGGTTCGATTCCCGCGAGCAGCTTCACTGGACGAACATTTGCATATTGACGGAACTCGCGGCGAATCGGAATCAGAAGGCCCCAGAGCGAAACGTGGTCGGCGACCCGCGGATGGCCGACGGCTCCGAGAAAAATGGCGTCGAAGGGCAGGAGCTGTTGGAGCCCGTCCTCGGGCATCATGCGGCCGGTCTCGAGATATGTCTCACAGCTCCAGCCAAAGGTCCGGCAGGAGAGCGAGAAGCCAAATCGCCGTCCGGCGGTCTCGAGCACACGCAAGCCTTCGGGAACAACCTCGTTTCCGATGCCGTCGCCTGGAATCACGGCGATTTTGTATTGCTTGACAGCCTGTGTGCTCATGCGAGGGAGGCCCCTTAGATTGTCAGTTTTGGCGTGAGGCTGCTTACATCCGACAGGCGTTCGAGAGATTTCACGGCTTCGATGACCGCCTCGGTCTTCTCCGAGGGCCAGTTTGAAAATTCGGCACAGCCCCTGAATTTATCGGCCACCTCGTCGAAGGACATGGGATTGGCCGGGCTGCCCTTCGCGAATTCGGCGCGACCGGAGATGACCTGGCCGCCCTTCATGTGGATCTTGATGAGGCTGGTCATCTTGTCGAATCCGGCCTTCTCCGCCTCCGGGTCCACGTAGAAGTTCACGCGAGGGATCATCGCCTGGACATCGGAACGTTGAACGACTCGATCCGTGTATTGGCTCAAGCCTGCCTTGCGCTCGAGGAGGAGGATGCTGATTCCGAACTCCATGCTGAATTTGCCTTCGAGGCCGGTCTTGGGATGGTGGTCTAGGAGCGCATTGGTCATGCTGTGGTTTGCTCCGACGTCGACCTTGTCGACATCGGCGGGCTTGATGTCGTATTGACGGATCAAACGCAGCATTTCACCCATGGCCGGATGCCCGAGCGATCCGCAGGGAAATGGCTTGATGGAAACGCCGGGGGAGGCGAAGGTCCAGGGTTTGCCGAGACGGTCGACGATCGAACCCGGGTCGAAGCTCCCTCCGGCCGCGTGGAAGTAGCCCGACGGGGCCTCCAGAATATCGTCACCGGCAGTCCATCCGAGCGCCGCGATATCGGTAGCGACGGTTCCGTTCTCAGCTGCATGCCCGGCCTGGAACGGCTTGGTCATGGTCCCGAAATTGTCGCGCAAGCCTCCGGCCTCCGCTGCGGCGACGCCGAGGGCATACGCGGTTTCAAGAGCCTTCAGGCCGTGCAGTCTGGCGCAGGCGGCGGCGCTGCCGAATGATCCGCAGGTGCCGGTTGAATGGAAGCCATCATTGTAGTGTCGCGGCGAGATCGCTTCAGCGATCTTGCATTCGACCTCAACTCCCACGTGATAGGCAACCATCAAATCCTTCCCGCTGCGGCGTCCCAATTCACACAGGGCGAAAGCGGGAGGGAGCACCGGAACTGTGGGATGCGTCAGCAGGCCGTAGACACGATCGGCGGATGCCGAAAGCTGCGTGTCGTCGAAATCATCGGCGTGGATCGAAACTCCGTTGGCGAACGCGGCGAAGCGGGGCGAAGCTTTCATATCCGTGCCGATGATGCTGGCCGCCCCTGCACAACCGAGACTCTGAAGATACTTCCGCACGAGCGGCGCGAAACTCGAAGCGGATCCCGCGAGTGCCAGGCCGAACCCGTCCAGCATTGATTTCTTGCCGAGGGCGATGACCTCATCGGGAATGTCATCATAGTTTGTCTTTACGATGAATTCCGAGACATACTTTGTCAGCCCCGGCGCTTGGGGCAATTCTCGAGCGGTATCCACCGAAGCGGCGGATGGCCGAAACTTGCTACCCGCCAATCCAGCGAAGGCGAGTGAACTGGCCTTGCAGAAATCACGGCGCTTCATTGGGGTTTACCTCCCACAATCATTGTTCTTCAAGAGACCGCACGCTCGAAACCAAACCTGACCATCGACCAAGCCGAGAAATTGCAAACACGGTTAGTCGAGAGTCTACATCAGCGAGGGGTCCGCCGGTTCTTATTTTTGCAGCTGAGAGTGGGGGGCTCGGAGTAATCGGCGCCCATGCGACCGTTCGCCGAGGTCGGCAAGCGGATGTGCGCGACATGGTGGATGGTTGGGCCCTTCGAACGCCGAGAAGATAAGCTTCGCCGCACGTCGAGACACCGGCCTCGAGACCGCTGGGCGGGTCATTTCAGCGGCGAACCGCTCTCGAACGCCGTCGCAAGTTTCGGCGGCAACGGGGCCGGACGCTCCCTCACCGCTCGGCTTCATTTCGGGCCGCGCCGGCGCGAGGACGGAGGGCTCGAGACGGCGGCCATGGCGGGTGAAGCCCGTGTGGAGCTTTGCGCCGTTCGAAACGGCTCGATCAAACCCACGGCGACCAAGAGGAAGCGGACGGAACCAAACGTGGGCGACCGCTTTTGAGACGCACCCCTCATCGCGCACTTAGGAGAGGTGCCTGAGTTATCGATGGGATGAGACGCCGAAATTGTGTTCGCCAGAAATCAAAAAGGCCGCCGTGCTGACCGACTGAGGCACCCACCAGATGCGGCGGATCAATCTGCTGCGGCTGCGCTCGAGCCTGCGGGCGGCGTAGTCGAGCAAGAGCGGACCGACCTCGATCGCGGCGTACAGGGCAGATGAGTTGGCGAAGGGCCGCATGAAGGGGTCGTCTTCTCGGGCGCCACGCGAAATGGCATAACGCGTCGAGTAAGCGTCGAATGCGGCCGCACTATGCTGGGCCGCCGACAGAAGGATCCAGCTTCGGCGGGATGGGAATTGCTCAACGCCGATTGAGCGAGGTGGCTTCACGGATGGGGCATCCAGGACGCGAATCGCCGAAGGAGACACGATATTCTCGGACGGTACAAGTGGCAGCGCGCGCGAGATACCCGATGTGGTTTCACCCGAGGCACCCTCGGCCGGGGACGTGCTCTCAGGCGTCGGCCGGGCAGACGATTGCGAGGTGACAACCCTTCGGGAAACGGCTTCGGGAATTGCGTCGGCGATCGAGGCTGCTCGCGGAGGCGCAGTAAACTGAATCAATAGAGCGATGATCGTGCAGACCATGGCAGGTGTCTCCCCAAGCGAACGGAGACTCTAAGGGCAGGTCTGGAACCATCTCGCCGAAAGGCTAAATCCAGTATTTTCAACAGGTGAGCGCTTGGGGCATGAGGTGAGGAGCAGAGCTATTTCTTCGAAATGCCGCGACAGTGGAAAAGAAGATCCATGTCGTCTTTCGCTCTGACTGAGGTCGCCTGATTCGGTTCAAGCTCCCGATAGCTTCCCGGATGAGACGCGGTGCGTTATCTTCTGCAATCGACCGAACCGATCCTTCGAGGCAAACGAACCGGCAGGCTAGCGTTCCCTCCAGCCAGTCGCCCTCTGAGTCTTATCGTCTAGGCTCGAAATTATCCAACTTGGGCAACCCATTCGTCCCAAGCGCGATCCTGGGCCATCGTCATGGCCTTGGTGTGAGAAGCGAGATCGACTTCACCGGGAGATAGAAATTGCACCTCGCCAAGTGCCCGGCCCTCGAGCAGGACGGCTGCGTTTACCTGAAGATAGTAGGACGTGAAAACCGCGTCGCGGATCGTAGTGCCCGCGACCACGCTTCCATGTCCTCGCATCAAGGCCGCACGACCGTTCCCGAGACAGCGGGCGAGCGATTTGCCCATCTCATTGGTCGAGACGAGAAGATTGGTGTCCCCGAACTCGTCGCGGATATCCCAGACAGGCACGTTCTGACCGATCGCCGCTGCGACGTGAATGGCCGGACGCATCGACGTTTTGGTCACGGCAAACGGTAGCAGTTCGCGCGCGTGGTTGTGGCATATGGCCATGACGTCAGGGCGAGCCTGGTAAATGCACCCGTGGATCGGGCGCTCGGCGTAAAGTGCAAATCCTTTCTGGGCAACGGGGGTGCTGTCGAGGGTGTACTCAAGAATGTCTTCTGGCGTAATCTGCGACGGCGCTTTCGCCCTGGACATGAGGTAACGACCGGCGTCGCCAGGGTGCCGCACCGAAATGTGCCCGAACGAGTCTAATACTCCTTTAAAAGACAAAATGTGGTTGGCAACGGTTAGGTCTCTAATCGCGTCAATCATGCCTCTGCCTCCCTAGATTTTTCACCTTCGGCGCACTCAGATGACGAGTGTCGAATTGCCAGACCTAAGGCGAGCAAGGCCTGTGCGGCGGCCTCAAAGCATGATCCGGTGGTGCAAAATGTCCGAGATGCGCTGCCGGGTGCCGGGCTCTCGAACTTGACCCGTTGCTCAATCCATGCCCAATCAAATAAGACATGGCTGATTCCTGCTTCAGCGGGGCCGGTTTCACGCTGGCGTAAGACCCAGCGTCAGAGCCTTCCTCTCCACAGGCGTTGATTCGGGCGCAACTCGCCCTATCGAGTGCATAGCGGCGG
>DATMRE010000102.1:0-8953 GCA_035566475.1 Verrucomicrobiia bacterium
TGGTCCGTATTGAAGACGTTGAACTCGGTCTCATCCGCGGTGTAGGCCGCTCCGGTATCTTGCTGGACGTCGGATTCGCCGTTTTGCGCTGCGGCATAGAGAGGACTGGCGTTCTCGACCGAGGCACCGGGAATCAACTGAGCGAAGGCTCTCTCGAGCGTGGGCCGGTCATTCGTAAAATTCGCGAGCACCTTGAGATTCGGACCGAACGTGACGACCGCGACCAGGTCGGCCCGGCTCATCTGCTCGGTGACGAACTTGTCGGCCGCGTCATGCGCGCGAACCAAATCATCAGTGCCCATCGAAGTCATGTCGAACAAGAGCACCAGCATGCGGCGGTCGCGGACCTGGTCAGCGACCGCTTGTGCCGCGGCCGGGGTCGAACTGTCGACCGGGACGACAATGGGAGCCGTAGTCTCGTTCCCCGCCGTTTCAACAGCTTCGATGTCCTCATAGGAAAAAATCGATATCTTCTGCGGAAGGCCGTCGTCGGTGATCGAGAACTGGTCGGCTCGCAGCCCTCGGATCGGCTTGCCCGAGCGGTCGGTTACCTCGACATCGATGCGAACCAGATCCGATGAGGTGCGCAGAACGCTGGGTTCGCTCGGCTGGGGGACTTGCGCTCGAGGTGGCGATGTGGTCCCGGGAACCTGCCCCTCCGACCCCTGAACCCGAGACCCGTCGTTCATCTGGGCCGCGGCGGGCGGACCGCTCGATTGGGCGCTCGACTGCTGCCGGGGCTGGGCAGAAACGGGGTTCGGCCAGAGTCCCGCCACGAGCAGTAGCGTCAGGATCTTGTAAGCGCCTTCTCTCATCAGAAATTCAGTCGAATCATGATGTCCATTGTGCGCATCGAGCCCGCGCCGGTAACCCGTCCGAAGGTGGACGATCCGAGCAGACTCCCGATTCCATTGAAATTGGGCGTGTTGGTCAGGTTCTGAATTTCCCAGCTGGCATTGACGGTGTGCCGTTGTTCTGGGCCGAACCGGAAGGATTTCGCGAGAGAGAGATTCCAGCTAAATGTGCACGGCCCTTCGATGGCCCCGCGTCGTTCGTCGCCATACCGCCCAGGAGCAGGAGTAGCGAAGGCACTGGTGTTGAAGTAGCCGCCCGATGGTCCACCGCAAATCCCGAGATTGGGGTTCCCGACTTGATCGGCGCGTTCGGAGAAATTCGAACCCGTGCCGGAATTATTCGCCGCACTTCCGCCGAGCAGGGCTGTCACAGGCGTTCCCGTCTGCCAGGTTACGATGTTGAGAAGCCGCCAATTTCCGAGTGCATGTTCGGCCCACCCATGGTTCGCCCAGCGGCTTCTTTGCCCAAAGGGCAACTCATAGGTCGAGGAAACGCGAAGCTGGTGGCGAAGATCGAACGAGGAAAGTCCTCGCTCGGCGGCAAAGTCGTGATCGTTCTGAACGACGATGGGCGTGCTGCCACCGATCGAGCTGGCATTGTCGAGCGATTTGGCAAACGTGTAGGCTGCCTGAAAGGAAACTCCGTGCGCGAAGCGATGCACCACGCGCGCCTGCAGCGCATGGTAAATCGAATTGGCACCCGACTGATCGTAGTAGAAGCTGGTGGCGTAGGGGATCGCGAGGCTCCTCTGCGTACTGAGTTGGCTGGTCCCGAGCGGCGCGCGATTCGGCGCGCGCAACAGATCGAGGTCGGTTCCCTTCGTGCCCGTGTAGGTAAGGTCAAGGATCCAGTTCTGCGTGAAGGAAGTTTCCGTGCCCAACATCCAGATCTGGGCGTAGCCATCCTTGTAGTTTGGGTTCACCCCCGCCGTGTTCAATATCCTGCCTTTGGCTTGCGTCTGGCCCACGAATCCGTTCTGCAGTGTCAGGACCTGCGCCGGTGCGGTGTAGAAATTCTGGGTTTCATCGAATGGCGGTTGGTAGGCGAGATACTTCTCGGCCAAGGTGGCATAGACAGAAACGTTGTAGAAAATCGAATATCCGGCCCGTACCACGGTCTTCGGTTTGATGTTCGGCTGCCAGGCGAACCCCACGCGCGGCGCCCAATTCCGGTAATCCCCGTGAACGAGTGCGCGCGGGGTTCGGCCGCTGTAAGGTGCGATTTCTCCGGGCGTGACCGCGGCAACCGCCGTGGCGGTCCCGTTCAGGTCCAGATTGGCAAGGTGATTAAACAATTCAATCGGTGGCGGCATGGCCTGATAGCGGACTCCAAATTGAAGTGTAAGGCTCTTGTCCACCCGCCAGTCGTCCTGCGCGTAGGCGATGAACCCCCAGCCGCGCAGATAGGTGTTCGGGTTGCCGAACTGCACGGAAGTGTTGTAGGGCAGGCCCAGCAGAAAATCGGCGAATTCGTAATAGGGCTCCGTCTTCCGCGTTTGCCGGACCGCAGGTTGTCCGTTCGCGTTCAACTGTGTCGTCAACAAGCCCGTAAAGATAAATCTCCCGCGCGGGTTCGGGTCGGAGTCGGTGTTCAGTTGGATACGGCGAATCTCTCCGCCGAATGTCATCGTATGTTTGGCGCGAACCCAGCTCCAGCTGTCCGAGAAGCGCAACGTCTGATTGCGCACGAGCGATGGGACCGGATCGTTCAGGCTCGAAAGGCTCGTGAATTGGATCGCTGGAATGCCATAGTTGATGGGATCGGTCGCGGTTCCGGCGATACCAAGACTTCCGGCAATATTGTTCCTGAACGAATTGTCGCTCCGAACCTCGATACGGTTGCGGCTCCAATTGAGCTGGGTGTTCTCGACCAGATGTGCGGACCAGTTATGGGAAAGGCCAAGGCTCACGCTCTGGCTCCGTGTGGACTGATGACCGCGGATGTCGGGAAAGTTTCCGAGCGTGTCTTTCCGCTGCGAATTGAAGTTGTAACCGCCATTCACGTTAAATCGCGAGTTGATCGTATGCAGCAGGTGAAGGTTCACGAGATCACTATTGACCGGCGTTGTCGCTTCGAGCAGATAATTCTGGGCCACCTGCCCCGGCACGTTCGGCAACGGGTAGTAGGCGAGGAGCCCCGCCGCGGCGCTATTGATTGTGGGAATTTGGCAGCCATTGCCGAGGGGAGTGCGCGGGCCCGAAAGATTCGAAAACGGATCGTAAAGTGTGATGCCGAGGCCGCAAAAATTGCCGCCGCGCTCGGCCTGTGTCGGCACCGTGGAAAAGGTGTTGACCGCAGCCTTTTGCGTCTCATGTTGAAAATTAACGAAGAGATAGGTGTGGTCGGTTCCATTGTAAATGTGCGGGATCTTGAACGGCCCGCCGAGGTTTCCGCCGAACCGCTCGTCGTAGTCCGATATTTTCGGGAACTCATTGCCCGTGATCGAATAAGGCTTTGCGTCAAGCGCAGAATTGTCGTAGCGGTCGTAGACGCTCAACCGAAGCCGGTTGACGGACTGGCGGAACATTCTACCTCCGCCGCCTCCGCCCGGACCTCCACCTCGTCCTCCACCGCCTCCGCCCGGACCAGCCTGGCCGCCGGCACCGAAGCCCTCGACCGGGGCGCCCCCCGAACCACCGCCAGGCCCGCCCGGGACTCCGGGGCCCAGCCCGCCAACGACGCCTTCACCAGGCCCCCTCGGCCCGAAACCGCCTTGTCCCGTGACGGAGAGACCTTGACCGACCGATCCTTGAAGCAAGAAGGAGTCCGAAGACGCGCCAGATGGACCACCCGAGGAGACGGCGATCGCGGGTTCGTTTGTCTCCGCGGCTTGGCCGCCGCCGGCGTTCGATTCGCCTGTCAAGTCGGTCTGCTCGAAGCCCCCGCCCAACCCCTGCCGAATCGCATTGGCCACGCCGGCAGGCAACTGGCCTCTCGAACCATTTGCGCGAAATTGGCCCGGAGTACCGGGCCCGGAGGGTCGCGATCCATCCGCAGGATTGACGGACCCGTTGCGGGCACCGCGCTGGTCGCCTCCTCTTGTCGCGTTGCCCGGTCGAGACGGCGCGCTGAGTTCGGCAACCGTTCGAACGCGCAGAACGAGCGCGATCGGTTTCCCGGAAGGCGCGGGAAGCTCGACGTCTTCCGATGCTTCGATGAATCCGAGCTGGCTCGCTTCCACGCGAACATGCGCTCCCGTAGACGCGGGGAATTCAAACTTTCCCGATTCGTCGGTCCAACTGACCCACACCTTATTTGTGGAAGTATCTGTGAGTCGAACGGTTGCTCCGGGAATCGGCGCGCCCGCGGCCGTGTGGACCGTACCGGTCGTGGCAGCGGTCGATCCGCCGGAGGGTGCGGGGGAACCGAGGGTCTTTTCCTGCCGTGCCGGGGAAACCGGGGACGATTGGGCGAAGCTGGCCATTGAAACCGCGAGCACCCAGGCGCAGACGAACGGAAGCCTGAGATCGACTTTGAAGCGGAGTGCCATTTTCTCAGTAGAGCAGGTCACCTTACCCGTCTAACCAGGCAATACGCCGAGATCCGCGCAAGAGTAACACCGGCCGTACGGATGCGCGTCGAGCGAGGACGATCGATTGCGACTCAAGGCGCCGCGGCCGGGGCCGCACGGGGAAAACAGAGCGGCGCGCCGAGCGATTCATCGATAGCGGCCGAGACGATGCGGGCGGCCCAGACGTTATTGGTTCCTGCCGTCGCTGCCCACAGTCGCGGGATCATAGACCAAGCGGAACATTACCGGCTGCTTGAAGCGTTTGCTTTCGACCTTCGTCGTCACATACAGCTGCCTGCCATCGGAGGACATTTCATACGTGTTCGTAGTTGTGCCTCCATTCGTTTGACCGAGAGCGACAAGCTGATTTCCCTGCCAGTGGGCCGCCGGGGGCGCCTCCGCGTTACCCTTCGAGCGACCCGATGATGAATCCGAAGATGAGTCTGTGCTGCTGTTTCCCTCTCTCGCCTCAGAGTAGAGCGCCAGGACGCGGCCGGATTCGCCCGTCACTTTCACTTGAGAACTGGTTTGCTCGATCGTGAGGCGAGACAACTCACTCACCATGCGAGCGTTGCCACCATCCTGTTCCTGCCCCCGCCCTTGACTACCACCTCGTTGTCCGCCGCCCGCCGGGATACCCCATCCACCACCGCCTCCGACAGGGCCGCCCCCCACTCCTCCGCCACCGCCCACGCCGCCGCCCCACCCTCCGCGGCCGCCGCCCTTCCCGCCTCCGCCTGAGTTTCCTGCCGCCTCATGCATTTTCTCTCGCGGATCGTCACTCTCATCTTTGTTCTGAGCCCACACACCACCGAAGTTTGGCTTTCCTCCCACGAGGGGCGCTCGGTTGGACGAAGCGGCAGGCTGATCGGAAGGTTGGGCAGGCGCCATGGGGCCAGCCGGGGTGCCCTGGGCAGACGCCCGGGGAGCCGCTAGGACCACTACAGATGCCCCGATCAAAGACCATGATGACAGAAACCTGAATGCCGGTAAGCTGAACGAACGTAAATCTTCCAGTGTCCGCACGTTCTTCGAAAACCTCCTTCGAAGATCTCAAAAACGGTTCGATGCCGCCGATCGGCTCATCTGTTGTTCCATCCCAGGGCCGGAACAGTTCCACAAAGTTGGCTGCTTCCACTTGGTACGATCCGGAAACTCGAAGCCCGAAGGGCAACCGAAACCCGAACGTTGCGGCCGGTATCGGCCGAGCTTCACGCCGCATGGAACAGCAAGGTTACAGCGAAGGACTCGGGGCTTCAAACAGTCCTTGGACCTCGAATGGAATCCTACACCTTTCGCTTGTCCTCCTGTATCATGCGGCCTGTCCCTCGCCTCGGAGGCGTTTCTCGGTGGCGCGCAGCCGATCGACCGGAGGGGAGCTGGCGCGCTCGGTAACCAGGTTCGGCAGCCGATTCACAGTTGAGCGGTGCGAAAGGGGAATCAATCGAATGACAGACTCGTCCACTCCAATGCGGCTCGCAGTCTTGGGCGCAGGAAAAATGGGCGGCATATTGATCGAGGCGTTCGTAAAGCAGGGGCTGGCTTCGCCCGGGAGCCTTTGCGCGACGGTTCAGCATGCCGGTCTCGAGCGCCGGAACCTCTCTGCGTTTCCGCTATCCCCGGGAACCGACAATCGCGCAGCTGCACGTAACGCAGATGTAATCCTTATCTGTGTGAAGCCGCAAATGGTTGGCCAAGTGGTGGACGAAATCGGGCCCGAGCTGAACGATAAGAAGCTCCTCATCTCGATCGCAGCCTCGGTTCCGACCGATTACATCGAGCGGCGGCTCCGCTCGCGTGCGGCCGTCGTCCGGGCAATGCCCAACACGCCCTCCATGGTGGGAGCAGGGATCACCGCGCTCTCGAAAGGAAAATTCGCATCCGCGAAGGACATCGAAACGGCGCGCAGGCTCTTCGATGCCGTCGGCAAGACGGTCGTCGTGGACGAGAGGAACTTGGATGCGGTCACCGGACTATCCGCAAGCGGGCCGGCGTTCATTTACATTATTTTGGAGTCGCTTGCCGAAGGCGGTGTCAAGGTAGGACTCTCGAGAGAATTGGCCACGCTGCTCGCGGCACAGACGGCACTCGGCGCCGCGAAAATGGTACTCGAGACGGGGCATCATCCGGCGCTGCTCAAGGATACGGTCACGACCCCTGCCGGATGCACCATCGATGGCATCCTGGAACTCGAAGAAGGCGGCCTGCGCGTTACTCTGATCAAGGCTGTGGTCAAAGCGGCACAACGCGCAAGGGAACTGCTCATGACCGACGAAGGCGCCTCACAGAGCGAGGAGAGCTTGTTCGGGGGGATCTCACGGCCGTCCACCCGCTAGATTTCCGAGGCCCGGTCCCGGGGATTCTCAAAGCGTTTATTCCCTGGCTTTGGTGCTGGTGTAGCCCCACAGATTAGCGGCCATCGAGCACGCCTGCGGAAGCCACCAGATCCTGCGCCAGCGCCCCGAACGTTCCATTTTCGCGGCCATCCAGTTCACGCCCGTTGCGAGCGCGATTCCGCCTGCGTAGTAGGCGGGGGCCGTCAGTTTCACGAATGGTCTCGTGAGAGGATCATGCTCGTATCCCCCGACGGAAACTGTCTCGTGCATATCGAGCATCGCAAGCCCATACACGCCAGCGCTCAGCATGAGAAAGGGCCTGCGGTTTCTGAAGTCTCTATTCGGTTGCCGTAGGCGATCCGAGTCCGGGCTCAAGAGGCCCCTCAAGAATTGGGTTTGGGAACTCACCCGCTCGTCGATGATTGTCCGCATGTCCGGCCGCCCGAGCTTCACCGGCAGAAATGCCGAGATTTTGGCAGTGGCTGCCTGGGCCTGAACAGGGACCGGGCATGAGATGAAGAAGAGGGAAAGCACAATCGCACAACCGATCGGTTTCGCTCCGTCGGTTGCCGGCTGTCTCGCGCCGTGCGAAAAACACTCCGAACCACGCAAACAAGGCCTCCATCCGCTGTTGATAGCTTCGTTTCCGGCCGTCTCTCCCGGAGGGCGGAAGAGGATCCCGTCGACGACTTCGCTGACTCACTTCAGAGCAAAACGATTGCCAGCCGCGGGTGTTCGAGACGACCCGTAAGTCGCCTATTTATCGTCCATGACGGTGCGATAGCGCGCGGAGTCCATTCCGGAAGTTGCGTTTCGGAACTGCGTGAGGAGCGGAATTTCAATCCGGCAGCGGGGTCAAGAGGCGGATCGTCGGCGCTTGAGCGGGGCTAGGTCAGCGAGAGTCAGTCGAGTCCGGGTTTCACTGGGCGAGCGAAGGGCTCGGAGGGCAGAGAATCTCAGCCAATCCTCAAGCCCACAGGACGCGCCACCCGAGGTCGAATATCTCCCGAGCGTTAAGTGCCTCGGGTGCGGGCTTGCCCGTATGAATCGATATCATCTGCGAGAATAGAGCAGGTTTGTTCGCGAAGAGTCTCAGTGCCTTTCGCCGCAGCCATGCGCTCCGGTCGAGCAGGAGGAGGAGCCGCGTCATTCCCACGGCCACCTTGGTGACCTGACGGTGCGCCGACGCGTAGCGAGCAAGGTCTCCCCGCGCGAGCGCCTCGGCCAGATGACCGGCTTGCTGCAGTGCGAGACTTAATCCGAGCCCGGCGATACCGTCAACCGTGCAGGACGCATCGCCCACAAGCGCCACATGGTTCCGGACGACAGCTCGCGCCCTGACCAGAGCCGTTACGGCACCGGATTCCGCTGACGTTGGCGGCGCGTCGCGGAGACGTCCTGCGACCTCGGGAACCCGGGCGAGCGCGCGATCGATTCGCAGGTGCGGATCACTTGAAATCAGAGCCAGGCAGATTTCCTGGGCTTCGGTCGGGGTGATGAACAACTGGAAGCGCTCGTCCCAGTAAACTTCGACCAGATCGGTCCAGGGAGCGATCCGGTAGTGCCGGCGGAATCCGAACCGGGGTTGTACAGGCCGACGCGGGCCCAATTTCGCCCATTTGCGAACCATTGAGTTCTGGCCGTCGGCCCCAACGAGCCACTGAGACGAGATGAACTCTCGACCTACGCGCACGCCGCGATCCTCAAGTCCGGAGATTCGCGCACCCCACCGGAACTCGATACCCACTTCCCTTGCGCGGTTGACGAGGAGCTGGTGAAGGGTCGTGCGGCGCAGCCCGAAGGCCTCGCCCCTCGCGAATTTGGCGCTCACAGACGAGGTTCGATCCGAAAATCGAATTCCTGTAAAAGGAAACGCTAGGGTGGAATCGAGTTCGACTCCGATCGCTCGCAGACCGGCCACCGCCTCCGGCAGCAGGCCCTCGCCGCACGGCTTGTCGATGAGCGGCCTGCGGGAATCGATGACCACAACGCGGAGCCCTCTTAAACTAGCGGCTGTCGCCGTTGCAAGTCCCGCCGGCCCGGCACCGACAACCACGACGTCGGCTTGCATGAGTCCCCGCTTCCTCTGTCTCTACCACCGCAAAAGGACCATCTCTGCACAAAAGCCCGGTCCCATCGCGGCGAGAATGCTCAACGTACCCCGCTCCGGCCGGCGATGTGAGTAGACGTCCTCCAGCACTAAGAGCACGGATGTGGAAGATATGTTGCCCACCTTGCGCAAACAATCCCA
>DATMRE010000103.1:0-2574 GCA_035566475.1 Verrucomicrobiia bacterium
CCGAGCGCCAGAATTTCCATATTGACCGTTGCGACGTGACCCGAAGCCGCTCGGCAAAATTTTCGGCGACCTGATCGAGCGCGTCAGGTTTGCAAGGACTCTCCGCTGGAGGAGAGAGTCTCGAGCGAACCCGTCTCTGAAGTGGGGTTCTCGGTGCCTGGGAACTACGGTGATTCCGAGGCCTTTATGGACGATAACAGAAGCGGAAAAGGGGCATTTCGGGCTCGAAAACGGCGGAGTTTCAGTCTTTGCCCCGTGGCAGCTTCCCCCGTTATCTGGATCCTAAACTGCTGATAACCCTTTCTTTTTCGCCGTCAGGGGGATTAGCCGCTGGTGAATTTACCGTCTATAAAAGAGACCGTACGACCGCGCTATCCGCTCATCCAGCTAAAAACCTGATCTTATTCAGCTACTTAGAGGGTCAAGGCACGTATACGAATTTACCGCGATAGCGGCGCTCTTGTCCACTACCAAATTAGCGTGGTCTCGTCCAACATACCCTCTTTGATTGTCAACTCGCAATTTTGCTCAATACTGCCAGGCGGAACGGCAACCGAGTCCGCATCCGGTTCGGCCAGGACCCGGGCCAGCCCGGCAAGAGCCAGCCACTTCATCTCGTGCGCGCAGCGGCGCGCCGAAAAAGGAAGCTCACAAACCGTAGGCCCTCTCGCCCGGAACCGAGGTTTCGAATCCATCTCTCTCCACCGGCGAGTCTATTGCGAACCTGACTTCCTCAGTGTTGGGTCGCGACCTGCATGGGTGCCGTCCGGAGTATGGTTGGAATTTAAGCTGGCGTAGTCTCCATCCGTCTCGCCCGCAACGCCGTCTCCGGCGCATAAACGGGACAAAGCGAACGATTGTCCGCGCGCGGGACGGCGACGGGTGCACCGAGCGGGGTCTCGCGGGCGCGGCGGGCGACTTTTCCGACCCTATTGAGGAGCAGGAAACGCAGCCGTTTGGGGCCGTGCGGCGACCGCTGGCGGCAATGGGGTTCCTGCTCCGTTCATGCTATACTAGGATTTGGCTCGGCTAGACGACGGGGCGAGAACCGGGGCCTGCCGCCGGTTGTCGCGCTATTTCCGCAGGGATCACCCGGCAGGAGGTGCTCAACCAATGCCACACCCTTACTGGCTCCAAAACGCGATCCGGCGCAATCCCAGATCGGCAGGCCCCGGAGAACCGTTCGCGGCGCCTCCCGAATTTGACGAAGCCGCAGATCGTGACGGCGTGCCCGTCGCGCCGGTCCAAACAAAACCACAACGGAAAAAGCGGCCCATCAGGCGCGCAGCGCCCTATTGGGCGATCGGCCGGAAACGCGCGATGGATTGGCTCGAGCAAAACGGGTTCCCCGAGCCTTGGGATGGCGGGCAGGCCGAGCTTGAACACGACGTGGCCGGCGTGCTCGCCGCGCGGGGGTATCATCCTGCCGAGTCGACGATCCGTCGATACGTGCGTAGGTGGATCGACGAGTACCGCGATCGCGTCAACAAGGGCTCGCCACACGAGGGGCCTCACCTAACCTATTGATCCAGTAGGGCCGATTTGATCTGAAATTGGCCTTGATTGGCCCAATCGGCCACTCGCGCTCCGATATATGGCACGGTTCCCGGATCAATGATCGAGGGGATCAGATGTCTACGCCCCTACCGCTCGCCGGCGAGCTCGCCGACGATCTTCTATATGGCGCCGATGCGATCGGCGCATATCTGTTCAGGCGCGAGGACGCCCAGCGCGCGCGGCGCGCCGTGCACCACTTGGTCTCGGAGCCGTTCCGCAAACCGGATACCGATTTCCGGCTCGGCGCGGTGATCCTACCTCCACGCTGCTGCGCTGGATCGCCGAGCGTGAGGGTAGGGCAGCATGAGCCGGCTGCACGCCGAGCCGTCCCTCCGACCGAAACATCCGAGCGATCCGTCCTTCGAGGCGCCGAGCGGCGTCGATGCCGAGTACCCGGATGCCGCATAGCGAATAATATGATATCTGCGAGATGTCGGCCTTTCAGCGGTGGTCCCGCCGACCACACTCAATGCTCTGAGCGGCTCCTAATATCAGCTCGCTCATGTGCGAGCCTGCGCTCGATCCGCAGAATTATTGCGAAGAAGAGATTGCGGTGATCCGCATCGGCCGAGCCGTTAGATCACTTCCGACGTTACAAAACAGATCGGGAAAGTACCGAGTTTGGTTGAACGTTGTACTCGTTATTACTTGAACTATTAAACAGGTGAACAATGTCGTCGACACAATCGGGGCCCGCGGAAGCGAGCACGGCACGTCTGTGGCCGGCCGACCGGGTCGAGCGCTGGCCAATCGGACGGTTAATTCCTTACGCGAGCAATCCCCGCCTCCATAGCGAGGCCGACGTAGACAAGCTCGACGCCTCCATCCGGAAATGGGGATGGACGATGCCGGTGCTGGTCGACGAGGAGGGTGAGCTGATCGCCGGCGCGTTGCGTCTTCGTGCGGCGATCAGGCTGGGGCTTACAGAGGTCCCGGTGATCGTCACGCACGGCTGGAGCGAGGGGGAGAAGCGCGCCTATAGGGTGGCCGACAATCAACTGGCGGCGCGGGCGAGCT
>DATMRE010000104.1:0-6340 GCA_035566475.1 Verrucomicrobiia bacterium
CCATGGCGGAGCAACGTCGCCAGGTTGTACATTTGCCCATGGCAGGCGCCGGAATTCGCTCCCGCGCGGTTGATCTCTTCCATGATGACCGAGGCTTCGGTCAGACCAAGCCCCGAGCCGCCATATTCTTCCGGAATCAGCGCGGCCAGCCAGCCCGCTTTCGTAAGCGTATCGACAAACGCTTCCGGGTAGGCGCGCTGTTCGTCAGTCCGGCGGAAGTACTCGATAGGGAATTCTGCGCAGATCTCACGCACGGCGCGGCGAAGTTCCTGATATTCGTCGGGTGCATTCAGCACGGAGGAGTTCCGTTCCTCATCCGGCGCGGAGTGGATTCGCTCATGCGAGTGTCGCGGTCGCCTCCATCGCAAGCCATCCTTCGGCGTCGGCCGCCCACAATTTGGCCGTCCTTCCATCCTCTTCGAGGCGCCCGCTGACGGAAAATGACGCGATATCGAACACCGGTCGGACGGCGCGAAATGAGAATCGCCGGACGCTCGGGCCCGGAAGGCTCGACCTCAGTAGGTCAACTAGGAGTGTGGCGATCAACGTACCGTGCACCACCAGGCCCGGATAGCCTTCCACCTCGGTGACATACCGGCGGTCATAATGGATTCGATGACCATTGAACGTCAGCGCCGAATAGCGGAACAGCAGCACGTCGTCCGGAACGATCTCGCGAGTCCAGCAGGCATCGGTCGGCGCGACCTGCGGCTTCGCTACCGGATCGGTTCCCCTCGGGCTTTCGCGGTAGACGAGGTCCTGCTCCTCCGTCAGGGCCAGACCATCGCCATCGCTGATCTCGTGGCGCACGAGAACGAAGACCAGCGCGCCCGTACGCCCTTGCTTGTGGCTTACGTCGGCGATGCGCGAGCGACGAGAGATCGTGTCTCCGACATGAAGCGGACGGTGGAACTCCAGGCGCCCGCCTGCATACATGCGACGCGGCAGTGGGACGGGCGGAAGAAACCCGCCCCGTTTGGCGTGTCCATCAGGGCCGATTTCGGACTGGCGGTGGATCGGTAGAAAATAGACCCAATGCCACAGCGGCGGAAGCGGATCTCCCCTCTGCGGGGGCGGGTCGTTTCGGTCGAGTGTCGCGGACAGGGCTGCGATTGGCGCGGGCGTGACCTGGTCACCGAGTGACTCGACTCTTCCGATCCATTCTCGAAGGTGATTCATATCTAGATTCATCATTCATCGTTTCCGTGTCGCCAACTCCCGGCGACGAGCGTGCCATCGGGCGTCCGAGCGGCCCGCACGCGTTCAACCAAGACGCACGAGCGCGCCTGTTCGGACCGGAGGCGACAGAAATCAGTGGCTTCGCCGTCGGTCACGGGAGCTCGGGAATTGCGGCGCCATCCTTGCGGGGGTCTGACGCCCCGTAGTTCACACGGGCAGCGTCGTCGCGCATCACCGCCTGGCCGCCTCCAAACGTGTCCGAAAAGCCGTGGTGTATTCTCAGTCGGTGGCCCTTGGCCTCGAGTTCAGCGCGCACATCGCCGGGAATCCGATCTTCTATGTCCACGTCGCAGCCCATGAAACTCATTTTCGTAAAACGAGCTGTTTCGAGGGCCGCCTGGATGTTCTGGTTGAAGTCGACGATGTGGGAAACGAACTGAGCATGGGCCTGCGCCTGGTTCCAGCCGCCCATGATTCCGAAGGCAACCCGAACCCGATCCTTCTGCATGAACGCTGGAATGATCGTGTGCAGCGGCCGTTTGTGGCCGGCAAGCGCGTTCGGAGAAGCGGCGTCGAGGCTGAACAGCGCCCCTCGATCATGAAGCACGAATCCGGTACCAGGGGCGACCAGGCCCGATCCAAACTCACCATAGTTGGACTGAATGAGCGAGACCATGTTGCCGTCGCGGTCAACCACGCTCAGATACACCGTGTCGCCGGCGTCGGGAACCGGGCTACCCGGCGCGACTCCGCAGTTCGCGCGGTCCCGATCGATCAGCTTCGCCCGCCGAGCGGCATACTGTTTTGACAGCAGGGCGGCGACGGGCAGATTGGAGCCCTTCGGATCACCGATGAAGCGGATCACATCGGCGTAGGCGAGCTTCTTCGCCTCGATCTGAAGGTGCAGGGCCGTCGTCGAGTTCAGGCCGTACTCTCCAAGATGGAAACCTTCCAGGATGTTGAGCATCACGAGGGCGCCAATGCCTTGCCCGTTGGGCGGCAACTCGTAAACTGTCCAGCCGTGGTAGATCGTTGAGATCGGTTCGACCCACTCGCTTGAGTAATCGGAGAAATCCTTCGGCTCGAATGCGCCTTTTTCCCGAGCAGATAGCGCGAGAAGCCGGGCGGTGATTTCGCCGTGGTAGAAGGCGTCGCGCCCGCCCTGCGCAATCTGGCGTAGGGACCAGGCCAGATCAGAGTTGCGGAAGATTTCGCCGACTCTCGGCGGGCGACCGGAGATCAGAAAGGTGCGAGAAGCCGCTTCGTTGGCGCGCAACAGCTCGAGGTTGGTCGCGAAGTGGAGCGCAATCCATTCGGTCACCGGAAAACCGCGATCAGCGAGTTCGATCGCAGGCGCGAGGACTTCATTCATTTTCTTGCTTCCGAACCGATCGAGCATCTTTTGCCATCCATCGACGGCCCCGGGGACCGTTGCGGACTCGATCCCATACGGGGGCACGTTCTCGAGTCCCATCCGGTGGAGACGTTCGATCGATTGGCCGGCCGGCGCCCAACCGCTGGCATTCAAGCCGTAGAGTTTCCCGCTCCTCGCGTCATAGACGATCGCGAAGAGATCGCCGCCAATGCCGTTCCACATGGGGGCGACAACGGTCATGGCCGCGTGGGCAGCCACAGCGGCGTCAATCGCGTTGCCACCTCGCTCGAGAATCGCGACTCCCGCCTGAGAGGCCAAAGGTGACTCCGAGGCGACGATTCCGGACTGGGAAATCACCATCGAGCGCCCCTGAACGCGATCCTCCGACCAGGCCTCGAGTGAAATCATCCCAGAGCCGAGAACCGCCGAGACGAGCAGCATTCCCCCGATCCGTCGAGCTCGACCCATGAAAAAACGTACCCCCTTCAAAAAATATCGGCGCGCGCGCGCTCGCTCATCGGGCGCGTTTCAACGGGGCTTCATATCACGCCGACGCGCACCTGTAAATAGGCACTCGAGCGACCCCGGGACGAAGGATCCATCCGTCAGGTCGGAGAAGCCCAATCGGGTGATTGACCCCTATTTGCCGCTGTGACATTCTCGGGTGCCGTGGTGATACCCGATCGGAGAAGGCCCATTGAATTCCCCGCTGAGCGATCTAACAGTTTTGGACCTGACAGTCGCACTTGCCGGGCCGGTTGCAACGCTGATTCTCGGCGGACTGGGCGCTCGGGTCATAAAGATCGAAAATCCCGCCGGAGGGGATCCCTGCCGGAGCAACCCTCCCTACCTGGGCGCCTCAGGCGTTCGGCTTGCCCGCGAACGGACCGATGACGTCTCGGTCTCGGCCCTGAATCGCCTGCGAAACAAGCTGGGTGTGACGCTGAACCTCAAACACCCGCGCGCCACCGAGGTCTTCTCCGACCTGGCGCGAAAAGCGGATCTGGTCGTCGAGAATTTCAGCGCGGGAACGCTTGATCGCCTGGGCGTGGGGTACGATTTCGTACGACAGGTGAATCCGCGGATCGTCTACTGCTCGATTTCGGGGTTTGGCCGTGAAGCCGGAGCGGGGCCGACAAAGGCGTTGGACACGGTCATCCAAGCTCTGAGCGGGGTCATGTGTGTAACCGGGGAACAAGCAGACCCGCCGGTGCGGATCGGACTGCCAATCGCCGATCTTACCGCTTCGCTGTTTGCGGTCATTGGCTCAGTTGCGGCGCTCCATCAAGCCCGCACGACCGGGAATGGACAACACGTCGATGTCTCCATGCTCGGGGCCCTGACGGCCCTGGTCGCGAGCGAGCCCTACGAAGCCATGGAACGATGCGGGGCCGCAATCCGTACCGGGCAGACCGACCAAAGGCTCGCGCCCTTCGGTGTCTACCCCACAAGGGACGGACACGTTGCGATCTGCGCATATACCGACGATTTTGCGCGATCCTTGTTCAAGGTCATGCAAAAAGCGGAGCTGGGCCGCGATGAGCGGTTCGGAACGCGTGACATGCGCGTCGTGAATTACCGCGAGCTCGACACAATGATTGGAAAATGGACAGCCTTGCACCCAACCGCGGAGGTCGTAGTCAAGCTTGAAGCGGCCGGCATCCCAACCGCCGGGGTGCGCGATCCCAAGACGGCGGTTCACGACCCCCGAGTTGTCGAAAGGAGCGAAACCGTGCTTCTGTCTCATCCAAAATATGGTGCGGTTGAATCGATTCGCGGGATGGGGCTGCCGGTCAAATTTTCCGGGGCTTCTGCAGGATTTGACCAGCCCGCGCCGGAGCTCGGCGAACACAATCGAGCCGTTTACGGCGGCCTTCTCGGCTACAGCAGCGAGCACATCGAGGAGCTCAGGACCGCTGGCGTCATTTAAGAACAACTGCGGAATCTTCGCCGAACCCACTAGCCTCCTTGCCACCCGCGTTTCTGGCCACGCTCCGGTCACGCTGGTTAGGGGTTTGGAGGCCACAAAGCGGGAGCTCCGCTTCCGGGGCTTGGTCTTGCGAAAAACTCGTGCGTGTGTTCAAGGCCACAGAAGAGCACGGTCCGCAGTTGCTCTGGCCGATTTTTCCGCCGCGGGATAAGCCGTCTTAGCTCCTGGCGGCCCGTTCATGGCTTGCTTCCTTGAGCGTCGCCCTGCGTGTGGTTCGCCGGTAATTCCTTTCTGCGAAGAGCGTTGCGAGTTTAGAGATTCTTGTTCCGTTCTTGATTTCTTCGGCGACTTCAGCATGCATCCAACGAGACCGACCGAATAGGCCGCTGCGACTTGCGGCCTTGGCTGGTCAGGATGAGCCGGATCCGGCAAGCAGCGTTCGCCTGCGGGAAACGGCCCTGGAATCAGGCCTAACTCGATGTTCAAAGATAAATAAGGAGACAGATGATGAAGCAATCCGGAAGTGTGCTGAAGAAGCCTTCGAACCGGCGGTCGTTCATCAGGAATGGAATGCTCGCGGCGGGTGCGGCGACGGTGGGCGCCGGGCTGCTGGGGAAGGGCTTCCCGGCATTCGGCGAGGAAAAAAGTGGTCATCTCCCACCGGGAGACGCTGCCATCCTCAGATTTCTGGCTGCTGCAGAAATCATCGAGACCGATCTGTGGATTCAATACAATGAACTCGGAGGAGTCCAGGACAAGGAACTCCCTGGGCGCGGTGGGAATCCGCTCTACACGGCCGCCCTCCAGCTTCTTGATGGCGACATGCCGCAGTACATCCACGACAACACTGATGATGAGATCACCCATCAACAATTCATCAACGCGTACCTAGCTTCGAAGGGCGCCGAGACCGTCGACCTCAGTCCGTTTGCTACGATCCCGGGCAGCACGGCAAAAGGGTCTAGCGGGAAGAAGCGGCTCACAAACCTCATGAATCTCACCGTGGACACAGGTTTTTGGACTCGGTATCGCATCGATAAGAACAACCCCGATCTCGATCCCGACTTCGTGTTCCCTCAAGCAGTCGACATCGACAACCGCACGGCCATTCCCAGATCCAATGATGATTTGGCCGGAAGCTTCTTCGACAGTAACAATATGCTACACGCCACCGACCACCTCAAAGCGATCGCCTTCACGGCGGGATTTCACTTCGCCTTCATCGAGCAAGGTGGCACGAGCCTTTACCCATCACTTGCTCAGAGGGTGACCAGCCCGGAAGTGTTGCGAATTCTGCTCAGTATCGGCCCAACCGAGACGATGCACTTCCAGACCTGGCAAGACAAGGCAGGCAATGCGACTCCTTTGAGCGACACCGACCCTGTGACAGGGTCCAAGGTGACGTTCCCGGACCTCAAAAATAGCCTGAACGAGTCCCTTACGGCCAACCTCATCATGCCCGAACCAACCCCATTCCTCAGCCGAAAGTTTCCGATCTGTTCGGTGATTCGCCCGACAGAGACAAAGGGTGCTGCCATGGGAGCTGTCAAGGCCCTTTCGGCGGACGGGCTCTTCCTGGGCCAGACGAACCAAAGGTTCTTTGACCTTTTGAACGATCTCGCAGAGGACGCGGACGAGGCCGAGCGCCAATAGGAGCCAATCTTGACCGACAGCATTTGAGCGAACTAGAGGCCGCCGGCTCCGGCGGCTTCTAGCCAAATCCAGTAGACCAGTTGAATCTCGCTCAAACCGCCTGTGCCGCGCCCATCCGTCGACCCTCTGAGCGCTCTGCCGCGAATCGCATTCCCCGGCAGGGCTCAGCGGCGGTTGCACATCGGGCGGGTTCCACGCCGTCG
>DATMRE010000105.1:0-14797 GCA_035566475.1 Verrucomicrobiia bacterium
CCCAACGACAGGCGCCGCGGAGGCCAGAGGTTTGCCGCCAGGGGATCTTTGTATAAAGTTGAAATATAATAACTTAATAGAGCCAGCCGGCCTTCATCACTGTTTCCCGCTCACCTCGGAAAAATCTACGCATAAATCTCCCCACTTTTTTGCGCCTTCAATGTATAGTGCGCGGCGGCACTCTAAGGGATGACGCAAGCTTCCCCAACTTCAAGGCGCTGGCTGCTCGCCGTCGACCCCCGCATCTACCACTGGGACACTCTGTTTGTGAAGGGCAAGGAGATGTGGCGGCAAGCCGGCTCCAAGCCCGATGCCCTGCGCCAGCTCAAGCAGGTTCACAAGGGTGACCGCGCGCTTTGCTACCATGGCAAGGCTGAGCACTCGGTCTATGCACTGGCCGAGGTGAGTCGCGATCCCTATCCTGATCCCCACGACTCCGAGTCGAAGAGGCTGGTAATGGACCTGCGCGCCATCGAGCGCCTGCCGAGGCAGGTGACGCTCACCGAGATGCGCGAAAATCGCCTGCTGCGCAAAATCAAGTTCCTCAAGAACACCCGGCTTACGATCTGCCCGCTGACCGACGAGGAATACGCCGAAATCCTGCGCATGGCCGGGATCGTCGCCTCCCCTGGCATCCCTTTACCCTGAGAGCTCGACGGCCGGCCATCCGCTCGAGGGGCAGCATCCCAGGCGAGTCGCAGCTCGAACTCGAGCATCGCGCGGCCCGAAGCCGACGGCTTGCCGTTTTCGGTTGACCGATCAATCTCGAGAGCGGCTCATGGAATTAAATTCATAACAAAGACCGGTTGACCCAGGTTTGCGCCTAGGGCTAAGCTCCAGCCGAGAGGCCCGAAATGCAGCCAATTCCGCTCGTCGCCAGAAACAAACATGCCGATCGCAATCCGATACGCGGTAGTTTCTCAAGCTCGTCACGCAGCGGATCGGCGGGGAGGCTGTACCTGTCTCGGCCGAGGTTTTCAAGGGTCATCTGATCGCACTCGGCAGAGAATCCCATCCGGAGTCTCGAGCAAGACTCTCTGCCAAAGCCCGGGACAGCAATCGCTGGAGAAAAATCGCTCGCCGCGCCGGGTTGCTTAGGACGATTCACGACTCTTGTGACGCCTTGACCGCCGAGTGTCTCGGATTGCGGGCAGTGCGGGTCGAACCTCTAGCGGGTCATCGGATCCTGAACGCAGGTTGTATTGCTCCGCCATTGCAAAACGGCGCGCCAAACACCCCTGCACGATGAGCCTCGGTAATTGCTCAACTGCGGTAAGGACGTCAGCAGTGCCAGAGCTGCCGGAAGTCGAAACGGTCGTGCGGGGACTGCAAGCCGTGCTGCCCGGAAGGCGCGTTGTTGACGTGCGCCTGGGCGAAACCGATTTCATCGAGGACCCGTCCGCCCTCGAGCAGCGGTTGCCCAAAAGCCGGATCGCGAGCGTGCGCCGCTACGGGAAATTCATCATTCTCGACCTCGAATCCGCGAACGAAGACCCGCCTCGATTCTCGCTCCTGATTCATCTGGGCATGACCGGGCAGATCGTAACGTGTCCGCCCGAATCGCCGATCGTGCCACATACGCACGCGTTTTTTGCGCTCGACGATGGCCGCGAGCTGCGATATACGGACATCCGGCGATTTGGAAGTTTTCGAATTTTGGCGGACGACGCGCGAGAGAGGGTCCTCGGCAGTCTCGGCCTTGACCCGCTCGAAGCAACCGAAGAAGAATTCGCGGTTAGACTGCGCGCGCGCCGCGCCCGGATCAAAGCTCTGCTTCTTGATCAGCGCGTCCTGCGCGGAATCGGCAACATTTACACCGACGAAAGCCTTTGGCGCGCGCGAATTCATCCAGCGCGGCTCGGCGCCAATTTGAAGAACCGAGAACTCAGCCGGCTATACCGCGCCGTGCGTGATGTCCTAGCAGAAGCAATCCGCCTCCGCGGGTCATCCATTTCCGACTACGTCGATTCCGCGGGACAGCCGGGAAAGTTTCAAGGGCGGCATCGCGTCTATCAGCGCGAGGGAAAGAAATGCTTCCGCTGCGGCAAGACGATCGGCCGGGTCCTGGTCGGCGGGCGGAGCAGTTACTTTTGCCCTGGCTGCCAGCCGGCTCCGCGCCTTCACAGGGGTGGCCCGCGGTAAAGATCGGCTGATCGACACCACGCAGTACAGCGCGGCGCGGAACTGCCAGCCGGTACGAGGCGGATACAAGAACAATGCGGGCGGTACTTCAAAGGGTGAGCCGGGCGCGGCTGCTCGTGGACGGCCAGGTCCAGGGCGAAATTGAGGACGGCCTGCTCGTTCTCGTTGCCGTGGGCCGCGAGGACACGGCGGCGACGGCGCGCTCGATTGCCGAAAAGATCGTGAACCTGCGAATCTTCAACGATGACCAGGGCAAGATGAACCGCTCGCTTCTCGACGCGAGGGGCGCCGTGCTCGCCGTGTCGCAATTCACGCTGTACGGCGATGCCCGCGGTCACAGACGCCCCAGTTTCATCCGCGCCGCTCCGGCCGAACAAGGAAGGGCGCTGTACGAGGAATTCGTGCGGGCCTTTAAGGTGCTCGGCGTCCGTGTCGAAAGCGGTGTATTTCAGGCGCACATGTCGGTCGAGCTCGCAAACGACGGGCCCGTCACCATCCTTCTCGATTCCGAGAGGGTTTTTTAGCTGCCGGGCCGTTCCTGGGGCCTCGCTCGGTCGCTCGGCTTTTCAGGGAGATGATTTCATGACCGAAGTCGAGAGAATTCTTGACCAGATGGACCGCGCGTTTTCCGGCGATGCCTGGCACGGACCCTCGCTCATGGCGCTGCTCGAAGGTGTCTCGGCGGAGAACGCGTCCCAGCACTCGATTCGCGGGGCTCATTCTATCTGGGAGATCGTGAACCATATCGCCGCATGGCACAGGATCGTGCACCAAAGGCTGAATGGGGAATCGGTCGAACCCACAGCCGAAATGGACTGGCCGCCCGTGCGGGACACGAGCGAGGTTGTCTGGCAGCGTGCACTCGAGAGCCTCTCTGAAAGCCGCGCCCGGCTGCGCGGCGTGGTCGAGGGGTTGGGAGATGACCTGTTAGAGGAAAAGCCCGCCGGGAGTGCGGACTCTCGGTACATAACACTGCATGGCGTCGTCCAGCATGACCTCTACCATGCTGGCCAAATCGCCGTGCTCAAGAAGGCTCTGCTCGGAAGGGTGGCTTCGTTCGGGTCGTAGAGTGGGAAAGCCGACTGCTGCCCGGAGCTTTTCGAACGCCACGAGCCTATGAAATTCAGAGCTGATGTGCCGGCGGCGCTGGCCTTTTCGGTGGTAGCGGTGTGCTGGCTGGGCTTTGGCCTCATCCTCGTGCTGGGACGGAGGGGAGCAGTAAAATCCGAATCCAAGCGGGATACCAAGTCACATCTGGGATTCCTCTTGCAGGGTGTGGCTTACGGGCTCTGCGTGGCCTTTCATCGAACCTATTTCTCGCCACTCCTGCCGATGCCGAAAGCGGCCGAGGAGGTCGTTGCGGCGCTCACGATGGCTATTGCGCTTGGTTCGGAGTGGTTCTGCTTCGCGGCTGCGCGAATGCTCGGCAAACAATGGGCGCTGATCGCCCGCGTCATCGAGGATCATGAATTGATCACGCGCGGGCCCTACGCGGTCGTTCGCAATCCGATTTATCTCGCGATGTTCGGGATGCTTCTCGCGACAGGCCTGGCCACGGCCCGCTGGCAAGCACTGGTCGCGGGCACCTTCGTATTCCTGGTGGGAAGCGAGGTCCGCATCCGCAGCGAAGAAAGGCTCCTTCGCGAAGCTTTCGGTCTGCAGTTCGCCGATTACGCGCGCCGTGTCCCCGCCTTTTTCCCCCGCATCCCCGAACACAAGTAAAACAAGATCGCGGCCCCTGCGATTCGTCCATTCTATCGTTACACGATCGAATGTCGAAAAAGAGGAGATCCGCCCCGTCCGGCCACGCTTAGAATCCGCCGACGCTGCCTCCCCCAAATCCGCCGCCTGAGCCTCCGCCGCCACCGAAGCCCGAGCCGCCCGAGCTGCTGCGCGGAGACGACGCCATTATGCTTCCGGCCTGGCTCGACATCATATTCAGATCGTTCACCAAAAAATATGGCTGAAAGCCTGTTCCGTACGTGCCCCGATACCACCCGGGCGGCTCGATGGCGATGCCCGCAAAGGCCTCGACCCATTTCTTCTCGACATGCAGCGCCATTGCATAGGGCAGATATCTCTCGAAGAGCTCGGGCGTCTTCTCAATTCGCTCGATCCGGTCCCCCTCGACGCGCCCGAGGAACTGTTCGAAGCCAAGAATCTTCTCGAATGTCCGCGCTCCAGCAATCGTCCTCGCCGGCATGAACCAGCCAAAACCACAAATCACGGCGCCCAAGAGAACGCCCGCGATCATCCACGTGAGCGCGACAATTCCGGTAGAACGCGCGAGTGCGCCGGAAACAAAGACGAGCAGAAAGCCAGCCAGCAGACCGGCGCCGACGTACCCTTGCCGAATCGTGTCCGGGCGGTGGAGATAATAGCCGTCGCCGACGAGAGCGTCAAAGATGCAATTCCGGATCGCCGGCAGATGGGTATAGAAGTGATTCTCGAGATCGGAGAGCTTCACGTCAGGGCTCGCGCCCGAGTTGAACAGAGCAGCGAGCATCTCCTGCTCGTGCGGCCGCACGGCACCCCATTCCGACGTGGGTTTTCTCATGTGGAGAATGTACTCCTTATTGTGCACCAGGCCGAGCAGCCTGCTGTCCTCCTTCTGCTCAATCGTCAGGTAACCCTTCACGGCCAAGTCCACAAGCGTCGCGGTGATGTCGCGCATCGCCGCTTCATCGTCGACGAGCGTGCCGCACTCTCCCGGGGTGAGCTTATCGGGCGGCTCATACTGCACGGCGATGGACCCGCGCTTGGGCTCGCGCCCACGCTTCCACCAGAGCCAGAACATCACCATGGCCGCGAATATCGGTATGAGCAGCGGCCAATTGCTGCGCAGAAAAAGTGACACGCTTGCGAGCGGCCCCGGCGGATGGACGAAGCCTTTGTCCCAACCCACGACGCAGGTAAGGCCTTCGTGAAAACCGAGCGGTCGAGTTGTACGAATCTCGAAACCGTTCCCTTGCGGTTTGACCTGCGCGTCTTCGGCTCGCGAACCAAATGTCCCCGTGTAAGCAATGGCGTGCAGGCCCGAGACGCCGGCGGGAAGCTCGAACCGGGCAGAGGCGGATTCAATCGCAACATCCGACTCGTCGCCCGTCACGTTCCAGTAGAGCTCGTCGTGATCGTCGAAAAACCGTAGCGCGTCAAGCACGCGATAGCGCAGGATGACGGTACGCGTCGAATTATCCGCTTCGGGAACGTAAATCTTGAACTGCAGGTAACGTCCCTGGCGGCTCCGCTCGTATTTGAGAGGGTGTGCGTCGTCGTCGGTGATGGAGAGGGGCTCGAGAAAGAGCGTGTAGTTCAAACCCTGGGGCGTGGTGTATTCAATCGGAATCGTTCGATAGAGGCCGTGCCAGTTCGTGCCGGTGAACCGCGCTTCGATGATCTCGATAACCTCAATCGTCCCGTCTGCGCTCACCGTCACATGGTCGTCGAAATTTCGAATCACCAGCTGCCGCTGCGCCATCGTCGGCGAGGCGGCCGCGAGTGCGAGCAGCAAAATCGCCAGTACACGGGGGCTGGACGGCATCAAGGCCATGCCGTTACGACGCGCCGCCGAAGCTCACCTTGGGAACCTCGCGCTCGGCTGGCGCACTGATCTCGAAGAACTCGCGCGGCTTGAAGTTGAACATGCCCGCGAGAATATTGGAGGGGAATTGCGCGATTTTTGTATTGAAGTCCCGCACCACGGCATTGTAGTAGCGCCGGGCATTCTGGAGGCTGTCTTCAATCTGACTGAGCGTGGCTTGGAGCTGCGTGAAGCTTTCAACGGCGCGGAGCTGCGGGTAGGCCTCGGCCAGAGCAAACACCTGGCGCAGCGCCGCGCTGAGCGCGCCCTCGGCTCCGGCCTTCTCCGCCGGCCCTTGCGCACTCATAGCCTGGTTGCGTGCGGCCACAACTCCCTCGAGCGTGCTTTTCTCGTGCCCCGCGTATCCCTTGACGGTCTCTACCAGGTTGGGAATCAAGTCGTAGCGCCGCTTGAGTTGCACGTCGATGTCCGCCCAGGCGTTATCGCACTGCACTCTCAGGCTCACGAGCCCGTTGTAGATGACGACGATGAAGATCACGAGCAGAGCAACAAGAATCAGGGCTATCACCATGACGAGCCTCCGCGACCGCCTGCCTCGGGGGAGTTCCGCCGAACTCGCGGTAAGCGGCTCGATCGCTGTTTGACACTCCCCACGGCTAAAGCCGGGGAGATTCTCGCTTCAACCCCGGTGGACAGTTCCAGACCCAGCCGGGCCAGCGCTTCGCGTTGCGCGGCATCGGGTTTCATGCGGAATCGGAATACCTTGCGCAACTTCAACGCTCGCTCCGTTTCTGGTTCTCGATGTACTGCTTGAGGGCGCCCCGCGGGGAGCCGCCCACCGTGGAAACGAAATAGGAATGACTCCACAAAGTGGGCAGACGGGTGGCCAGTCGAGGGAACTCGCGGCGCAGTATGTGGGAGCTGCGGCCTTTGATCCTGCGGATCATCCGATGGACGCCGTATTGCGGGTCCACTTCGATGAGCAGGTGCACATGGTCGGGCCTGACCTCAAGCTCCATGACTTCGGCTCCTCGATCCTTCGCCGCATCCAGGATGATGCGCTTCAACCGCTTAACCACGCCGTTCACAAGAACGGGGCGGCGATACTTCGGGCACCAGGCGACGTGGTACTTGCAGGAATAGACCACGTTCTTGTGGCTCTTATAACCCACCGACTAGATTATACAAACATATTCTATCTAATACCAGAGAAAAAGCAGTCGCGGCTCTCGCCCGGCGAATCTAGTTACATCCCCATGTCTGAGGACAGGGCTTACGGAGATCTTGGTAAAGCGGGCCGGTCGCGCCTTGGCCCGCCTCGTCCGGGGCCTCGATGGTCGTGCCGAAAGAGCGAGAGTTGAATCCGTCGCCTGGAAAAACGGAGGGGCGCCGCGGGCATGACGGTTTGCACTCGCCCTCGGGCGCAGGGCCAGAACCGTATCGTCTCGCCGCGCCGTTCGCGCTCAGGTCGGAGCGGGGAAGAGAGGAATTTCGCAGCCTGCCACGGCGGATCGCTCGCGCCCGGTACCGGACCGCGCCACCCCTTCACGCATTGCTTGCGTTCAGACCCTCTGACGGCGATACTGAGCTTCTCGGGGGTATCTTCCTCGACACCGGATCGCGATGGCGGCCAAAACCGAACGGCTCGAAGTCACGCTCGAGACGCTGCTCGAAAGCGTCGATCTTGCTGAAACCATTGCCATGCGTGTCTCCGAAGCCGCCGGTTTCAGCGACGAGGATATTCATAAGATCGCGATGGCCGTGCGCGAGGGTGTGGTCAACGCCTACAATTACGGCAACCAGCACGACCGCCGGAAGAAAATTCATATGACCGTTGAACTGGAGCCGGAAAAGTTGATCTTCCACGTCGTCGATGAAGGAGCAGGCTTCGAACCGACCGAGGTGCCCGACTGCCTTGCCGAGGAGAATCTACTGCGCACATCGGGGCGCGGACTCTTCCTGATGCGCGCTTTCATGGACGAGTTCACCGTGCGGCGCGGGCCACTCGGGGGAGCCGAGCTGGTGATGGTCAAGAAACTCCCCGATCATCTTTCCGGAAACGGACGATCGCGGCCGAAGTAGAATCACTTTCCGAGGTTTTCGTGCCCCTGCAAGGAACATACCGGGATGCCGGCGACGTCGCCGTCGTGGACTTTAGCGGCAAGATCACGCTCGGTGAGGGCAGCGCCACTTTGCGCCGGATGGTGAAGGACCTGGTCGATACGGGCCACCGCAAGATCCTTCTGAATCTCTACGACGTCGACTATATCGACAGCTCCGGAATCGGCGAGCTCGTCGCCGCCTACACGACGGTCCGCGGCGCCAGCGGGGAGCTGAAAATAGTGCACCTCACAAAGAGAGTCCATGACATTCTTCAGATTACGCGACTTTTCACCATCTTCGACGTGCAGTCCGACGAGGCCACCGCGCTGCGCAGCTTCGGCGGACCCGCCAGAGCGACCTAAAGTCCCTGGTCGACGCTAGATGAGGCGCCCCGTTTCCGTCGTCCCGGGATCGGGCTTGGGGTGGCCCGAGGTGTCCGGGAGCGGCCCGCCCGTCGCCCGCGATGCGAGGCAGAGGGATCCTCTCCGCCTCATCCCTGTCGAACGCTTGCCTTTAGGAGTTGAACCTCGCTTCGTTCGCTTGATTCGCAGAGGTGCTCCGCTTTGTGATAGCATTTTGAATCCTGCGATCGAGCCAGGGGTGCCACTTTGGCGCATATCTCGCGCAAAGAACTGAAAAAAGACCAGGTGCGCGAGACGCTCGCGCACGGTGCCGAAGCCGTTCTTTCGCACCGGCAGCTCTCGACGTATCTGCTGATTGCGGCCATCTTGGTCGCTCTCGGCTTCTTCGGCTGGAGAACCTACACGCAGCGGCAAGCGGTGAAAGCCTCGGCAGCCTTCGATGATGCCATGAAGATTTTTCAGACGCGCGTGCTGGCCCCGGGAGACGCTCCGCAGCCCGGCGAGCTCACCTACGCGGATGAGAAAATGAAGTTCACCGATGCGGCCAAGAAATTCGCCGATGTCGCAGCCAAGTCTCCGCGGACTCAACCTGGCCGCCTCGCGGGCTACTTCGAAGCCATCAGTCTAGAGAAGCTTGCCAAGAATGACGACGCAAGGAAATTGCTCCAAGGGACCGCCAGCGGTGGCGACGAAGAGTTCGCTGCGATGGCGCGGTTTGAGCTCGCTCAGCTCGATGACCGCACAGGCCAGTCCGACGAAGCCGTCAAGCTCTTTCAGCAGCTGATCGCAAAGCCAACGGTGCTGGTTCCGAAACCGGTCGTAATGCTCGCTCTCGCCGAACACTACCGGCAGAAGAATCCCGCGGAAGCCGCGAAGCTCTACGGACAGATCAAATCCGACTACCCCGACACGCCGATCGCTCAGCAGGCCGACCAGGAGCTCGCTCTCCTGCCTGGCAAGTCGTAGCAGGAGCCGAACCCCTGTGGGCCCTCGAGAGGTCCCTGCGCGAAACACGCGACGAATGAAGGTTGGGGAGTCTAGGTCCCGGTTGGAATCTGAATCATGTCGCAGGCCTCCTACGCCATGGACGTGCGCCGCTCGAGCGGGCGGCGTTGCCCGGAACCGCAGCACCCCTACCGCAGTGACTACGCCCGCGACCGGGACCGGGTGATCCATTCGCGCGCCTTCCGGCGCCTCGAGGCGAAGACGCAAGTCTTCACCACGCGTTACTCTGACCATTTCCGCAACCGGCTGACGCACACGCTCGAGGTCTCGCAGATCGCGCGCACTGTTGCGGGGGCTCTCGGACTCAACACGGAGCTTTCCGAAGCGCTCGCGCTCGTCCACGACATTGGACATCCCCCTTTCGGGCACGCCGGCGAACGGCAGCTCGACCTCCGCATGCGCGAGCACGGCGACTGCTTCGACCACAATCTCCATGCACTGCGGATCGTCGAACGGTTTGAGCAGCGCTATCTCGATTTCCCGGGCTTGAATCTGACCTTCGAAGTCCGCGAAGGAATCATCAAACATTCCCAGGATTACTCCCTGCGAGAATTTCCTCTTCTCGCCGAGTATCGTCTCGACGAGCGGCCGCCGCTGGAAGCGCAACTGATCGATCTCGTGGATGAGATCGCCTATAACACGGCCGATCTTGACGACGGCTTCGAAGCCCATCTGCTCGACCTCGAGCTGCTGCGGGCCGAAGTGCCCCTCTTCGATGAGGCCTATTCGGAGGTGGATCGCCGCTACCCGCACGGTCGTTCTCACCTGAAGTTCAACGCGGCTCTCAAGCAGGTCCTTGACCGGCTCGCGACGGACCTGATCGAGAACACGCGCCGGCAAGCCGAACGAAACGGCGTCGAAACGGTCGAGGACGTGCGCCTGCACCCCAGCAGGCTCGCCGGCTTTTCCCCCCAGGTGGCGCACGAGAATGCCTGCCTGAGGCAGTTCCTCTACTCCCAGCTCTACTCCCACCCGGCCATCTCGGACGACCGCGATCGTTCGGTTGCAGCCCTCGACGCGTTGTTCGGCTTCCTGCTATCAAACCCCGATCGAATGCCCAAGAACTACGCCGAGCAGACAGACACCGAGCCGCCCCATCGCGTTGTCTGCGACTACATCGCCGGGATGACCGACCATTTCCTTCTGCGCCAGTACCACGAGTTGCTGGGTAAGCCCGCGCTTCGACCCTGCTGAGCTTGCGAGCGGACCTCCGGTTTGATGCCGCACGCCCGGCAGCAACGGCCGCCCCTCCGGGCCCGGCCGTTCCCGACTCCCCGGTCACGGATCCGGTCGCGAGCCTTCGACGCCCCTCTCCGTCGCTCGGGCCAAGAAGGTCATTGCCCGTTTAGTGTCAGCCCGAGAACCCCCGCGGGTGCTTCCTTGACAACACGAGCGCCGGTCTTATAATTACGTTTCGCCCGGAAAAACGCGGGAAAACTCCATGTTTCTTGATGTCCACGAACTCGCCCAGAGAAAGACGCGCATCCGCAAGAGCTATTCCCCGGGGACGCTCGATTTCCATTCCGGCGAATTCCGCCAGGTGGAGCCTCTGGAGGTCCGCGCCACCGCAGAGCTCGTTGATGATCAGATCCGTATTTACGGCAATCTGCATACGCGGGTTGAACTGGTCTGCGCTCGCTGCCTGGACACCGTCATCGAAGAAATCAGCCGCGATTTCGACCTCTTTTACCGCCCGATGACCTCCATCACCCGCGACGAAGAACTTCACCTGCAGCTCGACGATACGGAAATCGCCTTCTTCGAAGGGGACGGGCTTTTCCTGGCCGACATTCTTGCCGAACAAGTGAACCTGGCGCTGCCCATGAAGGTCATCTGTCGCAGCGATTGCCAGGGACTCTGCCCGCACTGCGGCGCCAATCTGAACAACGAGGAATGCCGCTGCGAGAAGCACGGTTCGGATCCAAGGCTTGCGCCGCTCGCCCGCCTAAAGCAGGACTGGTTCAAGAAGCAATAAAACGCTACACTATCCGTTCGTACTTTGCCGCTCTTGGTAGCGGCCTGCGACGAGGAGTTCGAATGCCCAATCCAAAGCGACGTCATTCCAAGCGGCGCACGAGTAATCGCCGCGCCCATGACCATCTTGTCCCCCTGTCTCTCGCCGAGTGCCCCAATTGCCACGAGAAGAAGTTGCCCCACCGGGCATGTCCCCTCTGCGGCTATTATAAGGGTCGCGAAGTGATTGACACCGCGGCCAAGACGGCCTAAGTTTCCCTCGCCTGCGCATTTCCGAGCCGGAGTCCTGATGACCACGATTGCTCTCGATGCGATGGGGGGCGACCATGCTCCTCGAGCCGAAGTCGAAGGCGCGATTCTGGCGGCGCGCGAACTCGATGTCCGTATTCTCCTGGTCGGCATCGAAGCGACCGTCCGACAAGAACTCAACCGCCACAAGCAGCGCGACCTGCCGATCGAGCTAGTGAACGCGACCGAGGTCATCACCATGAGCGATTCACCTTCGCAGGCGTTTCGCCGCAAGAAGGACAGCTCCCTGCACATCGCCGCTCGCCTGGTGCGCGACGGAAAGGCCGACGCGCTGGTCACCGCCGGCAACACCGGTGCGGCTATGACGGTGGCACGGTTCGTGATTGGCACACTGCCTTCGGTCGACCGGCCCGCGCTCGCTGCCGCGTTTCCGAACATGAAGGAGAAAGTGTCCATCATCCTCGATGTCGGAGCGAATGTGGATTCGAAGCCGGCCCAAATCGAGCAGTTCGCTGTCATGGGCGAGATTTATTACCGCACGATCTGGGGAGTGAAGAGACCGCGCACGGCATTGCTTTCGATCGGCGAGGAAGAAATGAAGGGCAACGAGCTGACGCGCGAAGCTTCCAACCGGCTCAAGCAAACGGCGCTGAATTTCGTGGGCAACGTCGAGGGCCGCGACGTGTTTCGCGGAAATGTGGACGTGATCGTCTGTGACGGCTTCATCGGCAATATCGCGCTCAAAATCAGCGAAGGACTGGTCGAGCACATCGGCGGAATGCTGAAGAAGGCGATCAAGAGCAGCCTGACATCACAGCTGGGCTACGCGCTCTCGAAGCGCGCTTTCGATGATTTTCGCAAGCGCACCGACTACTCCGAGTACGGCGGCGCGCCGCTCTTGGGCGTCCGCGGCATCACCATCATCGGCCACGGCCGATCGAATCCCAACGCGATCAAGAACGCCATCCGCGTGGCCGCCGAGCTCTGCCGCTCGCGTTTGAATGAAAAAATCGAACAGGAGCTTTCCGCGGCCGCCGCCCTCTCTGCACGCGGCTGATGCCAAAGGAATCCGCGATCCATTATGAGCAAGCTTGCCTTCCTGTTTCCGGGCCAGGCCTCGCAGTATCCCGGGATGGGCCGCGACCTCGCTGAGAATTTTCCTGAGTCGCGCGCCGTGTTCGAGGAAGCCGACAGGGCTCTCGGCGTTTCGCTTTCGAAGCTGTGCTTCGAGGGCCCCGAGGACGCACTTAAGCGGACCGAGAACACGCAGCCGGCCATCCTGACCGTTTCCGTCGCGGCCTATCGCGCGCTCGAGCGGCGCGGGGTCACGCCGGATTTCGCGGCTGGGCACAGCCTCGGCGAGTACTCGGCGCTCGTAGCGGCCGGCTCTCTTGAATTTTCCGCCGCGGTTAGACTGGTTCGCGAGCGCGGACTCTACATGCAAGAGGCGGTCCCGGAGGGTGAAGGCGCGATGGCCGCCATTCTCGGAATCGCGCCTCCCGACGTGGCCGATATCTGCAGAAAAGCCGCGGGTAACGAGGTCGTTTCGGCGGCGAATTTGAATTCGCCCGATCAGACGGTCGTATCCGGCAACGCGGCAGCGGTCAAACGGGTCGTCGAGGTCGCTTCACAGAGCGGCGCCAAACGTGCCGTGATTCTGCCCGTTTCCGCGCCCTTTCACTGCGCGCTCATGGCTTCGGCGCAAAATCGTCTCGAACCGGACCTCCGATCGACCGCGTTCGGCCCGCTGCGGTTTCCGGTGATCAGCAATGTAGACGCCGAAGCGATCACCTCGGGCGAGGAGGCGCGCGCGGCTCTGATTCGCCAGGTCACGCTGCCGGTCCGCTGGCTCGATTCCGTGCGCGAGATGCTGGAGAACGACGTGTCCATTTTCGTCGAAGTCGGGCCGGGCAAGGTTCTCTCGGGGTTGCTGCGGCAGATCGATCGTTCGGTGCGTTGTTTCAACGTGGAGGACTCCGCGAGCTTGCGAGCCACACTCGATCGCGTCACCCAGGCCCGCACCGAGGTCTCCGAGAACTAGAACTTGCCGGGAATAGATTCCCGGTCATCGCCCGGGCCCCTCCATTCGGCCCGTCGACCTGACGTTCGAGGGTTCCCGGGTCGCGCGCTCGTCGCGACCGCCGAGGTTTCGGGAACGAACTGGCCTGAGTGCTCTAGAGACAGCTGGTCCTCCCTCAGGGCTCGGTCTTCGCCGCCCGGGCCCTCCCGGCCGGTTCTCTGGCGAACCGTCTGGCATCTGAAGTCAGGCCAGACGTGCGCTCGATGTTGAGGTGCGGGAGGTTCTTGATCGGAATGTTTTCACTCAAAGACAAAGTTGCTCTGGTTACCGGTGCATCGCAGGGTATTGGCCGCGCGACGTCACTGCTGCTCGCCGAAGCCGGGGTTCGAGTCGCCGTCGCGGCGCGCAACGCGGAACGGCTCTCGACACTGGCCGTCGAGATCGTGGCTCGGGGGGGCGAGGCACTCGCTGTGCCGATGGACGTCGGGGACCCGGCCGAAGTCAAGGCCGGCTTCCAGCAGATCCTCGCGAAGTTCGGGAAGCTCGACATCCTCGTAAACAACGCGGCGATCACGCGCGACACGCTCGCGCTGCGGATGAAACTGGAAGACTGGGAGGCTGTCATGCGTACGAATCTGACCGGCGCGCATCTCTGCACCCAACAGGCGCTTGGCGCGATGCTCAAGCAGCGGTCCGGGCGCATCATCAATCTCACATCGGTCGTGGCCGAGACGGGAAACGCGGGGCAGGCGAGTTACGCGGCCTCAAAAGCCGGGCTGATCGGATTGACCCGCGCGATCGCGGTCGAAGTCGCGTCGCGGAACATAACCGTGAACGCTGTGGCCCCCGGGTTCATCGAGACTCCGATGACCGATTCGCTTTCGCAGGAGATGAAAGACAAGGTGAAAACACTTATCCCTCTCGGGCGCTTCGGCAGCGACCGCGACGTGGCCACGGCCATCGTTTTTCTCGCAAGCGACGAGGCCGCCTACATTACCGGCCAGGTCCTTCGCGTCAACGGCGGGATGCACATGGGTTAGCCTTCCGCCGTGGTCCGAGTGGTTGGCGAGGTTGACCCCGATACTGGGCCGCGCATAGAATGGGCAGGTTGATTACGGGGCGCAACCCCCGCCTGCGGTCTAGCCCTGGGGAACCGACATTGTCGATACCGGAGGAACAATCAGAATGGCCAGCGTCGAAGAACGCGTAAAGCAGATTATTGTCGAGCAACTCGGTGTCGATGAAGGCGAAGTGACTCCAACCGCTTCATTCGTAGACGACTTGGGTGCCGATTCGCTCGACACGGTCGAGCTGGTGATGGCCTTCGAGGAAGCTTTCGGCATCGAGATCCCGGATGAGGATGCCGAGAAGATTGCCACGGTGAAGGACGCCATCGAATAC
>DATMRE010000106.1:0-6106 GCA_035566475.1 Verrucomicrobiia bacterium
AAGCCTCGAATTCCTCGCCGTACCCCTCGACAATTTCTTCCTGCGAAGCAGCGCTTCTTTAGCGGTCAAACGCTCGAGAGCGGAGCACGTCTCCCGACTCGCGGGCGGGACGCGCTCTTTCAGCCGTTTCAGTTCGGGAACAGTCGAGTTCCTCTGCCCGAGCTTCGGAAGGAGCGCTCGAACTGTTTCGCTTTCTCCGCGCGCGCGAGATCGATGCACGAGGGTTCCTTTTGCGCGATCATCCCTCACGGCCGGCGCGCGCGCCTTTCTCGATCGCGGAACTGCCCAGGATCTGCAGCGCGGCGCGCAACAATCCCTCAAAATCGGGGCCGCTCGAGCTGCGCGCCCCCTCGATGGCCTTCTCAACCGAGCGCGCATCGTAGCCGAGATTGACGAGCGCGGAGGCAACGTCGGCTTCCAACTGCGAGCGCGTGGCAGGCTTGCCAGGCTCGGACACATCCAAAACGACCAGCTTGTCGCGCAGTTCGACCACGATCCGCTCGGCAGTCTTGCGTCCTACCCCGGGGATGAGCACCAGTTGCGCGATATCGCCCTTGCGGATCGCCGGGACCAGCTCTTCGAGATTCATCCCCGATAGAATCTTGAGCGCGAGCGAAGGCCCGACGCCGGAGACAGAGATCAGCAGCTCGAAGCACCGCTTCTCGCGAGCGTTCAGGAAGCCGTAGAGCGAAAACTGGTCTTCGCGGACGTGCGTGTGGATCAGCAGCGTGATTTCCTCGTGCAGGGACCCCAGAAGAGCAAATGTCGAGAGCGGAATCTGCACTTGATAGCCTACTCCCCCCACCTCGAGCACGACCTGGTTGGGACGCTTGTCAATCAGACTTCCGCGAAGCGAACCGATCATGTCGAGGCGATTATTGATTAGCGCCGCGACGGTGTCAACGGAACGAGCGCGAGCGCCGGGCTTCCGGGGAACGCGACTTCGAAATTTCACCAGGCGCGTCTATGGAAACCGGGAGGCCTTCCGGTGTCTCCGAAAATTCGGATCAGCGCACGCTTCTCGTGAACACAAACAGAGTGTCATTTCGACACCTGCGCACGTCTCCCGCGCGCCGAATGGTTTCTTATCGAGTCGTGAACGCGAGTTTGCTTTCTATCGAAACGACGCCGCGTCTAAGCGCGTGCAAGCACGAAATGTGGTCAAGGAGGAAAAGATGATGTCCCATCGCCGGATGAATCGACTGTTGCCCATACTCGCCGCGCTGGTTCTCTCGATGCCAATCGCAGCGGCTCGCGCGAACGACTCGAAGCCGATCGTCACTGACACTGTGGTGCTGCTGAACCCTGTTACGCTCGCCGGCACACATCTCCCGGCCGGCACATATTCGGTGAAGGCCGGCGATTCCAAAGTCACAATATTGGCTGGCGGCAAGGTTGTCGCCGAAGCCCCCGTCGAATGGAAGGATGAACAAAGCAAGCCGCGAATGTCGGCCATTGTCACCGCCAGCGGCCGGGTGACGGAGATACACTTCGGCGGCAAGATGCGCTATATCGCAATCGCCGGGTGATTGTCCCCTGCGCCAAACCGAGGGGCAGCGTTCGCGCGAGTGGAGCGCGGCCCCTGGTCCGTTTGATGGCCTGGCCGGGCGGAACGTTCGGTTCGACCGAGGGCGTCCGGTAGCGCGCGGGCCACACAGCAGGAGGAGGATTTCGTCGCTCCATCCTGGAAGGAGGAAAGGACCAGAGCGAAGGCTCCGGCCGGATTCAGCGCCGGGAGCGATCTTTCTGCACGGCCTCATCGATCAGGGCTTCAAGTTCCTGCCGTGTCAACGTGACGCGCTCTGGTTCGCGCGTTTCCGACGTGACCGGGCAATCGGCAGTCACCGTCGCGGCGGTTTCAAGACCGTAGCGGGCTCGCGCGGCGAGCAGTTTTTCGACGTCTCCTCCGGAAAGCAAGACCTGTTTGCCGAGGAGTTCGGTCACGAGCGCCACACGGGCGAAGTGCTCGGTCGTCTCCATGCGGAAGAAGGCGGTAAGAAGATCCGGCCCGTAGGTCACGACGCCGTGATTGGCCATCAGGATCGCGTCATGGCCGCGCACGAGCGGTTCGATCGCCGCAGTCAATTCGGGCGTACCCGGTGTGCCATAACGCGCTACCGGAACCCATCCGAGTGCAATCACCAGTTCGCAGAGAAGAGCCTTGTTCAGCGGAATTCCCGCAGCCGCATAGCCAGTCGCAACGGGTGGATGAGCGTGGCAAACGGCGTTGATCTCCGGCCGAAGCCGATAAATCAGCAGGTGCATGGCCAGCTCGGAGGAGGGATTCCGGCCCCCGCTCAGCTTGCGGCCATCGAGGTCGGTGATGACCATGTCGTCGACGGTCATCATGCCTTTGTTGAGAAGGGTAGGCGAGGTGAGAATTCGCCGCGAATCCAGACGCAGGGAAATATTGCCATCGGTTGAAGCAACATATCCCCGCTCGTAAATCCAGCGCCCTGCCAGGCAGATGTCCCGACGGTGCTCCTCTTCGGTCTTGAGCGCCCCCGGGGATATCGAGTCAGAATGCATGCACGTGCCCTCCGCGCCAGAGATCATATACCCATCATGCGTAAAACCCCCGGAGCTTCAGGGCGGCGGCCACTCGATCAATCGCAACGATGTAAGCGGCGATCCGATTGTTCACGTTGTGAGCTTCGGCATACCGCACCACCTGATCAAAGCTCTGCTCGAGGACGTCCTGGAGGCGTTCGTTCACCTCGCGCTCGCGCCAGAAAAAGCCCTGGCGATCCTGCACCCACTCGAAGTAGCTGACCGTGACGCCGCCCGCATTGCCGAGAATATCCGGGATGATGAAAATCCCCTTCTTCTCAATGATCGGATCGGCTTGGCACGTCGTCGGTCCATTGGCGCCTTCGCAGAGAATGCGGCATTCCACCCGTTCGACATTCCGCGCGGTAATCTGATTTTCTGTCGCCGCAGGCACCAGTATTTCGCAAGGATGGAAGAGGATGTCTTGCGCACTCGATGTTTCGCCGCCACCGGGGAATTCCGGCAACGGTCGGTGCTGAAGGTGAACCCAGTTATAGAGTCTCGGGATATCGAAGCCCCGTTCGTTGTAAAGTCCGCCATGGATGTCGGCGACTCCGATGATTCTATAGCCCGCCTCGTGCATCAGGAGCGCCGCCTGCGAGCCCACGTTGCCGAACCCTTGAATGATCACCCGGCACTCGTCCCGCTTCATTTTGAGCTTCTCGACGGCTCGATCACAGCAGATCATCACCCCGCGCCCGGTCGCTTCCTTGCGTCCTCGGGAGCCGCCCAGTTCAAGGGGTTTGCCGGTCACGACCGCCGTGGTCGCCTGTCGCACGTGCATCGAGTAGGTATCCATCACCCAGGCCATGGTCTGATCGTTTGTGCCGATGTCTGGAGCAGGGATGTCGCGCTCCGGGCCCAGCCATTCACTGAGTTCGGCCGTGTAGCGTCGGGTGACTCGTTCGAGTTCGGACTTCGAGAGCTTCGAGGGATCGCAGATGACGCCGCCTTTTGCTCCGCCAAAAGGTATATTCACGACGGCGCACTTCCACGTCATCCAGGCGGCGAGCGCGCGCACCTCGTCCAGAGACACGTCGGGCGCAAACCGGATACCCCCCTTGCCCGGACCGCGGACCGCTGAGTGTAGAACACGGTAGCCGATAAAGACCTCCAGGCGCCCGCTGTCGAGTGCCACCGGAACGTACACCGTGATTTCCCTGCTCGGGTATTTCAGATAGCGGTAAACGCCTTGTTCCAAACCGAGTCGTTCGGCCGCGATTTCGAATCGGGCTTCGGCGGACTCGTAAACATTCAATTCGTCGTTTTGGGGCGCTGGCATTCGAACCTCCCCCCGTGGGACTCTCCATGCGGTTTCAATTGAGAACGGCTTGGCTTACGCGCCGGCATGGCGGGAATCCGCATCTGAGAGCCTTCCGGGCGGCGCGAGGCCAGTATACGAACAGGGTGAAAGGCCCGCAAGAAATGCATATCTCGGGTGTCTCCAACTGGGCGACTTCGCTTCCTTCAGGAGTCGGAACGATTCTCGATAGGAGGATCCGAAATGCTCCACCTGGCGCTCCGCTTGTCTCGATCGCCCCACTGCGAGGGCCTCCGGCGCGGGTGTCAGCGCGGGACGCCGTTCTTGACAAATTTATCGAGCAGGAGCCGCGTCAGGCGCGCCTGATCGTGCCGAACGACGGTGTCCTGCTGCAGAAGATCTCCGCTGACGCAGACGAGACCCATGCGCCGGAGTTCCTCGACGGATGATTCGACCGGCGCGGCGCCCTGTGCCCGATAACGACGCAGCAGGCGGGGATCGACGGGCGTTCGATTGATCACCACGAAATCGAAGAGCCCCGCGCGGGTATGGTCGTAGATGGCGCGGATATGATCGGCGACGGAGTAATGCTGAGTTTCGCCCGGTTGGGTCATCAGGTTCGCAATGTACACCCGGGTCGCGTGGGAATGAGCGATGACCTCGGCGACCTGTTCGACGAGCAGGTTCGGAATGATGCTCGTGTAGAGCGAGCCCGGGCCGACCAGTATGAGATCGGCTTTGCGGATCGCCTCGAGCACTTCAGGAACGGGCTGGACTCGCCGCGGCACCAGGCGAACTCGCCGGATGCGTTTGCGCGAACGGGATATATTCGTCTCCCCCGCTACGACATTTCCGTTCTCGAGCTCGGCCTGCAGCGTGACATTCTGCGCCGTCGAAGGAAAAATCCGGCCGCGAATCGCAAGCACCTGCGCCGAGACCTGCACTGCTTTTGGAAAATCCCCGGTTACGTTGGTGAGCGCGGTCAGAAAAAGGTTGCCGAAACTGTGCCCGGCCAGACCGCGGCCGGCGGGGAAGCGATATTGGAAGAGCCGGCCAAGCAGATGTTCGTCCTTGGAGAGCGCCACCATGCAGTTGCGGATGTCTCCGGGCGGAAGAACGCGATACTCGTTGCGCAAGCGGCCCGAGCTGCCGCCATCATCGGTCACGGTGACGACGGCGGCAAGGTCGGCGATCGGCCGATTCAACTGTCTTTTTCGCCCCGCGACATGCTCCTTGAGCCCGCGGAGGACGGCGGATAGACCGGTTCCACCGCCGAGCGCGACAATGCGGACTGATCGGTAGCGATTCTGCTGCGAATGATTTTTCACTAGAGAACGCGAAACTTAGTCGGCCGAACCGTCTCGCTCGGGATAGAGTAACTCGGTAAAGCGCGGATCTTCCTGCAAGAAGGCGAAGTCTTCGTCGTTACGGGCGTGGTAGCGGTTCTCCGGTTTCAGCTGAATGGCGATCTTCAAATTCTGCATCGCCGAGTCCGCCTCGCCCGTGAGGCAATCCAGTGCCGCCATCGCATAGACGATGTGGTCGGCCTTCGGAGCCGCCTTTCTCGCGCGATCAAGGTGTTCGCGCGCCTCATCCCAGCGTCCGAGGTTCATCAGAGCGACGCCCTGGGAGTAGTGATCCTCGGCCGATTTCAGGGCGGGAACCGGAGGACGCGAAATTCGCTGTTCGCAAATGCGCGCGTGGACCAGAGCGCGATCCCGCAGTTCTTTGCTCGGGCCCTCCACGACGCGTTCCAGCGACTGCTTGGCACGATGAAACTTCTGCTGCTGAAAATAACCGAGGGCCTCTTCATAAGACTTCAGTTGCTGCTGCTTGGCCGGGGCGTCGGGGTCCTGAGATACGGCTTTGCCCTTTCCCGCGGGCTTTAAACCTTTGCCGTGCAGCGCTTTATGGCCACTTCGCGAAGAATCACTACTTCGAACGGCTCGACGTTTCACGGGTGCACCCCAGCGACCACGAGGACCACATCGTGAGAACATAGCAAACTCGACGAATCGCGTCAATCCGGGCATTTTCGGATTTTCGGTCCCACGATTGGCCATCCTGCGACTGGCGAAGCCGCTCGGGGATGGGCCAAATCTGCCAAGCGCTGTGTTGTCAATTGCGCAGCAGACGCTGGCCGCGCGTTGGCCTCGGCCGCAACCGTATGCTATAAGTAGCGAGCTGCCCTAGTTCTGAGGAAATCGTGCCTTTCATTAATTTTCCTGCACGTGAAATCAACTGCAAGCTTGTGTACTATGGCCCTGGGCTCGGCGGCAAGACCGCCAACTTGCA
>DATMRE010000107.1:0-16044 GCA_035566475.1 Verrucomicrobiia bacterium
CACTGTGTGATCGCGCGTGAGCAGCACAGTCTGGCCCTGCCGAATCAGATAGCAGCGCGAGTCGCCCACGTGGGCGACCGATGCGCGATCGTAGCGAAGCGCGCAGGTTACAAGCGTCGTTGCCATGGATGTGCCCACCGAACCAGACGCATGTCCGGCGTCGATCACACGCGCGTTGGCCACTTGAGCCAAACGCCCGAGCAATGCCTTGTGCGGCTCCGCGGCAGGGGCTTCGCGGAAGCTGGCAAGCATACTCTCGACCGCCGTGCGTGAAGCGACCTCGCCGAGATCGTGCCCGCCTACACCATCGGCCAGCACAAACAGCCAGCCATGGGAACGAACGCGTTCCGGCGTCGCGGGGAGCACGTGCCCCATGTAATCCTCGTTCCCCTCGCGCGCTTGACCGCGGTCAGAAAGCTGCGTGAATTCGACGTCCATCGAACTCTGCATAGGCCGGTACGCCCGAGCTGCTAGAGCCGCAGCGCCGGAACCCGACGTGGGAACCCCTCTGTACATTAGACTCAATACCTCGCTCCTCAGATAAAAATATTAAATACGACATAAATAGGGCGGTCGCACGCGCCCGCCCCTGGAGGTCAACTGCTGTGGCGATCGATCACAGCACCATTGGAGAACGGGTTGGAACCAGAGTGGTTCGGCCCGATTTCTTGCTGGACATGGTGAAGTAAAAGCCCCCGTATATGGCCCAGACTGCCGCTATTCCGAGCGCCAGGAAGGGCTCCATCTTCGTGCCATACCCCATGAATGGTCCGATCAGATAGAAGGCCATGCAGACCAGGTTCGCAACAACGCCAAACAGCGGAATCAGCATGTGGCGCACGACCTTAAAATTCGGGTGCTTGTGGTATGCAATCATGCAAATGAAGCAACTCAAGCCGTAGAGCAGGAACGTTCCAAAGTTCGAAGCGAGCGTTATGGTGGTCAAGGTATTTGGCAGAGCCGCCATCTTGTCATGCGACGTATATCCGAAACTCGACCAGAAACCGTGCGGCAGCGCCTGGATGATTGCGTCCGTGGGGGCGCCGGCATCACCGAATACCATCACCAGCGCGAGACAGCCGAAGATTGCCGAGATCACCGCCAAGGTCCAGATCGCTCGGTGAGGGCTCAGGTTCTTCGCGTGCAACATGCCGAAGTGTTCCGGCACTTCCTGGTCCTTGCCCATCGCGTAGGTGACGCGCGCACCGGTGTTGATGCAGGAGAGCGTGGTCCCGATCAGCGCCAGGAAGACGGTCACCGCCTCGATCAGCATGAAGGTGCGGCCATGCCCGGAGCCGAACAGGGCGTCGCCCACCATAACCATCAGGTCTCCAAGGGGAGCCGCCGAACCGGCGGCGCTCTGCATGGAGTAGCCGCTATTTAAGACATAGTTTGTGGCAAAGTACTCAAACAGGTAACAGAACGCCCCCTGAACCAGTAACGACGTGATCACGGCAATGGGTATGTCGCGTTTGGCGTTTCTGGCCTCGCCGCCAAGAGACGTGCACGACTCGAAGCCCACCAGTATCAGAATAGCGACTGTGGCCTGAACGAACGCAAAGCCCCAGTTGTGAATTCCGAAGACGGAACGTGCATTCGGATGGCTCAGAAAGTTCCCGCTCGAATCCTTTTCGGGGTAACTGATGTGATAGGGCACGGGCTTCCCGGCAGCATCGAGCTTAGGCTGAGGGACCATGTTTGCGTCGCGTACGATCACGTCGGTCGTCTGCCCGTTTGCGGTTTGGGGCGTCGTCGCGAATTCATAGTTGTAGGCCTCGCTTGTGGTCGAGTCCCACTGGAAGGCAACGCTTCCTGGCGCGTGGTTCATCCGATAGCCGATGGCCATGACCGAAAACACAAGCAGCGCCGATATCTGAATGACGTTGATGGCCACGCTGACAGCGGTCGATCCAGTCACGCCCCGGTGGGCGATATACGCGACCCCGAACGAGAACAGGATGGCAACCAGCATCATGAATGCCGGACCGGGATTCGAAGCGCTCATGAAATTCGGCCAGAGCGTGCCCACCACATAACCGCAGAAGATTCCCGTGACCGCCACCATCACTCCGGGGTAGATCCAGTAGTACAGGTGCGAGCCCCAGCCGACAATGAACTTCATCAGGCGCGCATAGCGCCACGCCGTGTCGTGATTCAGGAACGATTGCTCGGCGAAGTAGTACGAACTCCCGGTTCCCGGATAGAGTTTTGCCAGCTCCGCGTACGAGACCGCCGTGGCAAGACACAGCAGAAGCGCGACAAAAATCCCTATCCACATCGAAGGCGATGTATTGCCCTCGGTCGCCTGGGCGTAGAAGGTGAGCCATAGGAATGCCCCGGGTGCAATGAGCGCCATTGCGTTCATCGTCAAACCGGTTAATCCTAAGGTCGGCTGCATCTCACCTGTGGTTTTCTCGGCCATGTATGTACACTCTCCTTTGTAGGATTCGTACCAGCTGTAGGATTCGTGCCAGCGGCCTGCACATTAAGGAAAAATAAAGACGGAGTACAATGCAACGTTTTGATGGCAGGGATAGATCTTTCAAATGGCAGGTTGAATGCGAGCCATAAGAATATTTGATTGGGTGGATCTGAATCCGAGTGCTAGGCTTGCGTCCGAACCGACGACCGATCAGCCCCGACTAGACGACTGCTTGGTCCGAATTCAATAACTCGTGGGCGGATGGCATGAAGCTATTGGGCTTTTTGTTGCTGGTCGCGGGCTGGGCAATCGTTCTGAGTGCTGTCGCGCTACTCCCTCGAGGAGTTCCCCGAAGCGCCTTCGCGGTAGCAGGCGTTGCCGTCGAATTAATGGGACTTGCGCTTGTCGCCCGCTCCCATGCGCTTCGGCGAGGGGACGGGCAGTGACACCTTCGCCCCTGCCTTCTCTTCCTGAGACATCCATGCTGTTCTGCATTCTGTCGATCCTTCTGGTTCCGTTTGCTTTTGCGGGGCTCTCTCTCATCCATACGGGGCTCGGGCGTTCGCGGAGCGCCTCTCATTTGATGATGTCCTCGCTATGCGCAATTTCAGTCGCCGCGCTCGTCTATTTCGTCTGCGGGTTTGCCTGGCAGGGATTCACTGGCGGACCGGCACATGTCATTAAGGTGGCCGGCAAAGGATGGAACTGGATCGCGGCGGACCCGTTTTTCCTGCGCCGCATGGGCCCCGAGGGCTCTCCGGTTCCTCTTGCGGCGTTGCTCGGGATCCTCAGCGTTGGACTGGCGGCGCTGATACCGCTCGGCAGCGGCGCCGATCGCTGGCGGCTTGGAGCAATCTGCGCCTCGACGGCGCTACTGGCGGGCTCGACCTATCCGATCTTCGCACACTGGGTCGTTGGTGGCGGATGGCTCGCGGAGCTCGGGGTCAATTACGGTCTTGGCCAGGGTTTTGTGGATTCAGGAGGTTCGAGCACCATCCAGGTAGTCGGCGGCCTCACCGCTTTATCCGTTGTCTGGATCCTCGGTCCAAGGCAAGGCAAGTACACACTCGATGGCATGCCGACTGCGATCCCGGGCCATAACTGTGTCCTGGTGCTGTTCGGCTGTTTGTTGGCGCTGCTCGGATGGTCAGGCCTGAATTCTGCCGGCGCCATCCTGTTCACCGGCGTGCCGCCGGGGCAAGCGGCGCTGATAGCGATCAATACGGCGTTGTCGGCAGCCGCCGCGGGCGTGACGGCTGCGCTGATTACCCACATTCGTTTCGGCAGGCCGGATGCATCGCTGTGCGCGAACGGATGGATCGGCGGCCTGGTGGCCAGCGGCGCCGGATGCGCTTTTGTCGTACCCGCCGAGGCTGTTGTGATCGGGGCGGTTGCCGGGGCTGCGGTGATTTTCGCAGTCGAGCTGTTCGAATTGCGGCTGGCGGTGGACGATCCGGGCGGATCGATTTCGGCCCACGCCATGGGCGGACTTTGGGGAGTGCTGGCGGTCGGGCTTTTCGCTCACATTCCCAGCCGCTCTCCGGGCGGCGCAGGCGGAGTGCTGCCAGCGCAAGGAGGGAGCGATTCAGGCCAGTGGCTCGCGCAGCTGGTGGGATTCGCGACCCTGCTCGGATTTGTTCTGCCACTCACCTATGGCCTCAACTGGCTCCTCGATCGAATTTACACGCAGCGAGTGGCTGCCGAGGGCGAGCGTGTGGGCATGGACCTGTACGAGCTGGGCGCAGGTGCTTATCCGGAATTCCTGACCCATACCGAAGAGTTCACCCAACGCAAGGTGTAGCGTTCAACTGACAGGCGCAAACGAGCCGCGAGCTCGGTCGGACCCAAGGGCGGGAGGTCGATCGGTCGCTGGTTGCCTCGCATTCTCGCAGGCCTCGTGCGGGTCGAGCTCGGGCCCGACCGAAGACAAACAGGCGCCCTCTCCCTTGATTCCTTGGGCACGTATCCTGGTGAATATGCTAGATTGACAACGGTTTCAAGCGTTGACTATTCGAATGATCCGTCTTCTTTCTCGGCCCGGCATCGGCTTGCTTCTAACCCTATGTGGAGTTCCGCTCGCGGTATTGTCTTCCCCGGGCCGCTCCGACATCTTGCTCAGTGTCATGCAAGCCGAGCTCGAGCGTGCAACCGCCTCGCTTTCGAAGGCCAATCCTGCGCCGTATTCGGTGAGCTATACGGTCGCGGATACGAATTCATACTCGATGATCGCCACGAACGGAAGCCTCATCCTTTCAACCGACTCGCACCGGCGACAAGCGGACGTGATGATGCGCGTCGGTTCAGCGGCGCTCGACAATACCCATAGCCAAAGCCGGCCCTCCGGCATCGTCTCGGGCATGCTCCCCCTCAACGACGAGAAGGATGCGATTGCGCGGGGGCTATGGCAACTGACGAACCGGGGATACGAGCAGGCCTCGGCCGCATTCCTGAAGGTGAAAACCAACCAGGCCGTTCGGTCGGCCGAAGAGGATCGATCGCCGGACTTTTCGCAGGAGCCACCCGAGAGCCATATCGACGAATCCATGCCGCGCATCTCGTTTGATCAAAAAACGTGGGCGGACCGGCTGAGGCGGCTCTCCGCCGGCTTCTTGCAATATCAGGATGTGCACTCGTCGGCGGTCGTTTTGAGCCTCTCAACGGCCCGTTCCTATCTGGCTACGAGCGAAGGAACCGCGCTCGTCCGGCCCTCGTCGATCAGCCGCATGGTCATTGACGGGGAAACGCGCGCCGATGATGGAATGGAACTGCTGCGCGTCGAAACGTTTCAAGCGGCCTCGCCCGATCAGCTTCCAACCGATGTAGAGCTCGCGGCCAAGGTCCGGAAGATTGCTGCTGATTTGAAGGCTCTGCGTTCGGCCCCGGCAGCCGAACCATTCGCGGGACCGGCTTTGCTCTCTGGCAGAGCCGCTGCTGTTTTCTTTCACGAGGTCCTCGGACACCGGCTCGAAGGCCATCGCCAGCGGGACGAGGCGGAGGGACAGACGTTCACGAAGAAAGTGAACCAGCGGGTCCTGCCGGCGTTTCTGAGCGTTGCCGACGACCCGACCTTGAGCGAACTGAACGGCGTGAAACTGGCAGGAACTTACGATTTCGATGACGAGGGCGTCCCCGCGGTGCGAGTGGACGCAGTTGAGAACGGAGTGCTGAAGAATTTCCTGATGTCGCGGATGCCGATCACAAACTTCAGCCATTCGAATGGACACGGCCGCAGACAGCCGGGCCTGATGCCGACCGGCCGACAGGGCAACTTGATCGTCACGTCGACCCGAACGGTGAGGGATGCGGAGTTGCGGAAACAGTTCATCGAGGAGATTCGGAAACAGAAGAAGCCTTACGGATTGTACTTCGAGGACATCCAGGGCGGGTTCACCCTAACGGGGAGAGCCACGCCTCAGGCCTTCCAGGTGATCCCGGTGATGGTGTGGCGTGTGTATCCGGACGGACGGCCCGATGAACTGGTGCGCGGAGTGGATATCGTCGGAACGCCGCTCCTTTCTCTTAACAACATCATTCTGACCGGAGACACCGAGGAGGTATTCAACGGCGTCTGCGGAGCCGAGTCCGGGCAAGTTCCCGTGGCGGCGGCTGCGCCGGCGATGTTGTTCTCAGAAATCGAAGTGCAGAAGCGCGAGAAGGGGACCCAACGGCCCCCGCTTCTGCCGCCTCCGGGGATTGACAATCCCGAGCCAGGCTCCGGCAGGAAAGCCGCGCCATGAACCGAGCGACGCCGAGAACCCTACCCCGTTTGCGAGGACTACTGTTGTTGCTCCTATCGTTTGCGTGCGCCATTCCCGCCGCGGCCGGACTCGATGGCGGCGCAGCCGCTCGTACTTCGCCGAACGTTCCATCGTCCGATCCCTTGCTCCAGGCCATGCAGCAAGAACTCGCCCGCTCGAAGTCCGAGCTCAAGATGGACAACGTGCCCGGCCCGTACTACATCGAATATCGGTTGTCGGACGTCGAGGAGTACGACGCCGAAGCCGCGTTTGGAGCTCTGCGCCAGGATCAGCATATGCACGCGCGCTCGGTGCGAGTCGTCGTGAGGGTCGGAGACTACAAGCAGGACAGCTATTACGGCCCTGGAACCGGCTTTGTCACGTTCGCCCCGCTTGACAACGATCCCATCGCGCTGCGGCGGCAGTTGTGGACTGCGACCGATCAGGCATACAAGGCGGCGAGCCAAGCGTTGGCGATGAAGAAGGCGGCCCTGCGCCAGTTCACGGCGGACCAGCCGTTCGATGATTTTGCGCGCACTTCACCTTCGCAATCGATCGGACCGGTCGTGAAGCTCGATTTCGATCCGAAACCATGGAAAGACATGCTCGAGAAATCGACCGCTCTATTTCGCACCTCGCCCGGGATCGAGTCTCTCACGGCACTCGTTCGATTCCGAGCCGTGAACCAATATTTCACGAATACCGAAGGGACCGTCACTCGCAGCGGCTATACGGTCTATTCTCTGAACCTTACCGGCTCGACGCAGGCCGCCGATGGGATGCGGCTCGAACGCTCGCCTTATTACACTTCCGGGAATCTCCGAGAATTGCCGACGCCGGAGGAATTCGAGAACAATACCGCCACCATGATCGCAACGCTCGGGACTCTGCGCGAAGCCCCGGTTGTTGACGAAGACTACCGCGGCCCGATTCTTTTTTCGCCTGACGCGGCGGGCGACGTGATCGCCGGAATGATCGGCGAAAACGTACTGGGGAACCGGCCCAAGCCGGGCGAGTCGGCACGAACCGTCGGAGACTTCGCCTCGAACTACAAGAGCCGCGTGCTGCCGACATTCTTGTCGGTCATCGACGATCCCACGATGAAGACGTTTCGAGGAAAGACACTGATCGGCAGCTACGAGGTTGATGACGAAGGCGTGCGCGCGACGATGGTTCCGGTGGTCCAGGACGGACAGCTCGTGAACTATCTCCTGGGCCGCGAGCCGATCCGTGATTTTCCCGAGTCAAATGGACACGGGCGCGCCGCGCCGGGCCAGTCCCCGGCACCGAGCATCGGAAATTTCATCCTTGAGTCCAAGCAAGCACTCTCACCCGAGGAGTTGAAGAAAAAGCTGATCGAACTCTGCCGTCAAGAGGGCAAACCATTCGGGTATTACGTCGAGACGCTGGCAGGATCGAATCCGCGGCTGCTCTATCGGGTATATGAAAAAGACGGGCGTGAAGAACTTGTGCGTGGCGCGGTCTTCGATGAGCTGGACACCCGGACGCTGCGCAACGACGTGGTCGCAGTGGGAAATGACCCCCTCGTGAGCAATCGGGAGGGAGCGATTCCGACCACGGTCATCAGTCCTTCGATCCTAGTGGACGAGCTCGAGGTGAAGCGGACTGACAAAGGGAATGCCAAGCTGCCCGAGTACCCGCCTCCTGACCTCGCCTCTCTCGATTGATCGCCTGGGTGGCTGGGCGCTTCCTCGCTCGAGCGGTTTTCGCGGTCCTTCGGCGAACCCGCAATGGCCCCACTCTCGGTTCCCGACCCCCCCTCGCGACGCGCAACGCGAGCAAAATCCCACCGGCAGGACAGAAACGCCGAGCTCGGCGAACGATTCGACTTGCTGAGTGATCGTCCCGAGTCTCGCAGGGTCCGCTAGTTTTGGCGGCCATAGCTCGGAGCTTTCCAGGCCGGCCAATATTCTCATCCGCACACCGGTAAGTTGCACATGGAGAAACCTTATTAAGGACTGACCTCACCGCTTTTTTGACCCGCCATCGAGGACCGGTCGATCGGGTTCGTTAGTTCTATCCAAAACAGCCTCGAACGGCGGTATGCTATCTTGCGCGAGCGAAAGCCGCTTCTTCTGGGGAGGGCTGAATGACCGGGCCATCTCTGCGCCGCAGCGATCGCGTCTCTCTAACTTTGTTGCTCGAAGCCTCCGGCACCGATCGCCACGGCAGGGAGTTCAACGTGCCGGCTCGGACGGTGCTGATCAATCGCGGCGGCGCCGTGATCGTCCTAGATCGTGAACTCACGCCAGAGCAGCAGATTCATCTCCGCCGGAAGTCGCCGAGCGAGGCCCACCGCCAGAGCTCTGCGCGCGTGGTTCGCGAGATAGGGCGGAAGAAGCATGCCTATCTCTACGGCGTCGATCTCCTGGACAACAAAGTGGATCTCTGGGGGCTGGAGTTCCCGCCGATCGCCGAATCGACCGAGGCTGTTGCCAAGATGCTGCTCGAGTGCAGCTCTTGCCGCTTTCGCGAGGTCGCCAACCTCAATGAGCTTGAACTTCGCGCCTTCGAAACCAACCGCGGCGTCGCCCGCCAGTGCAAGACGTGCGGCGTGCCCAGTATCTGGACACAAGCATCGCACGAAGTTGATAAGAAACCGAATGCGCGTGCGCGCAGCCGACGCGCGGCTGAGGCTGCCGGCTCGGCGCCGAGCGACGGCGAACAGAGGGGCCGTCGGAGAATGAGGTTACGCACACGGCTTTCCGCCTGCATCCGGCAGCCCGGTACCGATGACGAGTTGGCGGTGTGCGAGGACATCTCTCCGCTCGGCGTCTGCTTTCGTAGCAAGCGCCGCTATGAGTGCCAGACGGCGGTTGAGGTTGCGGTTCCCTACTCGCCTGACGCCGCCAATATCTTTCTTCCGGCGCGTATTATCTACTCGGAGGAGATACCCAAGGCTGGATCATTCCGACACGGCACGGAGTACCGCAGATAGTCTACAGACCAGCTGCGCGTATCCTAGCTATCGAAGTGCACATCGCGTTCAGTTGTATTACCCCATTGCCGATCACGACAACCGAAGCCAAGCCCTTCGGCCGATCGTCCCTTTTCGCAGCACGGCCAAGGCGTAGTCCTTAGCTGCGCGGTAGACGCCAACCTGTGTCAATCGATTCCGTTCGAGCGCAGAAATTCACGGGCAACGTCGGTGATATCGCGACGCTCGCCAACCACCATTTCATTCATCCTCCGCATTTCCCGATCCGTGATCTTGCCCGCTAGTCGGGCAACGGCCGGTCGCAGATCCGGATGACGCGCGAGAGTCGCCTCGCGCACGATCGGTACTGCCTCGTAGGGAGGGAAGTATCGCTTGTCGTCTTCGAGAACGACAAGGTCACGCGAGGAGAGCAGCCCATCGGTCGAGTTCCCAACGACCAGGTCGACCTGCTTATCAAGCAAGGCACGATAGAGCAGGCCCAGATCGAGAATCCTCGGGGATGCGGCGAATCGCAGTCCGTAGACACGCGCCAGGTTTGGGTACCCGTCCGGACGCTCCATAAACTCGTACCCGAAGCCGGCGCGGAATTGCGGAGTGTACCGGGCGGCGTCGCTGAGCGTCTTCAATTTGAGTCGGCGTGCATCCTCGCCGCGAATGACCATGGCAAAGGTGTTGTTGAACCCTAGCGGGGGCATCACTTCCATCCCGAACCTCCTGTTGTATTCCGAGCGTACCCGGCCGAAAACCGCCGACGGGTCGCTCAGAACGGGCTCGTGGAGGATAGCGGTAAGTGCCGTGCCCGTGTATTCGATGTAGGTATCAATCCGGCCGGAGAGAAGCGCCTGCTGGCAGATGTAACTACCGGCCAAATAAAAGCGGCGCTCAACGCGGAGGTGGGTTCGGGCCTCGATTTGCTGTGCGAGAATTTCACCAAGGAGAGCTTGCTCCGGAAAATTCTTGGAACCGACGACGAGCGTATCCCGCCCTCGCGCGCTGCAGGCTGCGAGCACGGCGATCGACCCGAGGAGTAGGAGGCAGGCGCGGAGCACCTTCATCGGAGCCGTCATCGCGCCGGACGCAACCGCCGCTCAAGCATGCCCAGCAGGAAATCGGCCCCCAGGGCTAGCACGGCGGCGGGTATGGCCCCGGCGAGAATCAATTGGTCGTTGACCATGGCGAGCCCGCGGAAGATGAATTCGCCGAGGCCTCCTGCGCCGACCGCCGCTGCGATGGTTGCGACGCCGATCGTCAGAACGGTCGCGACCCGAATGCCCGCAATGACCGTCGAGAGCGAAAGAGGCAGCTCCACCTGCACGAGGATCTGTAGCTCGGTCATTCCCATTCCGCGCGCGGCCTCGCGGACCGCCCGGTCGACGCCGTCAATCCCGGCAGCAGTGTTGCGGATGATCGGGAGCAGAGCGTAAAGCGTGAGCGCCACCACGGCAAGACGATCCGCGCGGTCACCGAGCCAGGGGATCGGCAGCAGAAATCCGAACAGCGCGAGGCTCGGAATCGTCTCCGCAACATTTGCGCTGCCGAGGATCGGCTTCGAGAGCCACGGCCTGCGCGTCACGAGAATTCCGAGAGGGACACCCACGACGATCGCGAGAAACATCGTCAAGCCAACCAGCCAGATGTGCTCAAGCGTGGCCTGCAGGATTTCGCCTCCGTGCCGCACGAAAAACTGAGCGAGGTTCATCTGCTCGTTCGCTCCGCTTCTTCAAGCACTCGTAATTGCGCCACGTATGCTACGGCAGCGGGCTCCGTCGCATGCACGAATTCCCGCGGCGAATAAATACCCCTGAGTTCACCGGCCTCGACCAATCCGATCCGGGTGCCGAGCAGCAGGGCCTCGCTGATGTCGTGCGTCACGATTACGATGGCTTTCTCGAGCCGCTGTTCGAGGTCGTGAAATTCCCGGCGAACCTCTCCGCGGGTGAGCGGGTCGAGCGCGCCGAAGGGCTCATCCATCAGCAGAATTTGCGGGTCGGCGGCAAGCGCCCGCGCCACACCGACTCGCTGGCGCTCTCCACCGGAAAGCTCATGCGGGTATCGGCTCAAAAATTTTCGGGGCTCGAGGCCTACCAGTGCGAGCAATTCCTCTACTCTTGAACCGATGCGCTTCTCGGACCAGTGCTCGAGCCGGGGCACGAGCGACACGTTTTGTTCGACCGTGAAATGCGGGAATAGACCCGCCTCCTGGATGACATACCCAATGCGGCGCCGCAGCTCGATCGGGTCCCAGCTGATCGTCGAGCGGCCCTCGATGTGAACCTCGCCGCCGGTTGGCTCCAGCAGGCGGTTGATCAGCTTGAGCGTGGTGGTCTTCCCGGCGCCACTGCGCCCGATCAGGACCAAAGTCTCCCCGCGCGGCACCGCGAAGTTGAGGTTGTTCAGCAGAGCCTGGCCGGCCGGCAGCCTGTAACTGACGTTGTAGAACTCGATGATGGGCTTGGTATCAGCTTCGACGCTCATGCGGGCGGCCGCGGAGCAAATGGCAACGTCCCGTCGAGGCTAGCAAGCCCGTCGCTCGGGTGTCAATCACTTGCTGGTCTCTGCCCGCACGGCCTTCCTTCCGAGCCGCTTCCCCTCGAGAAATATCCGGATATCGCGCAGCACGGTTTCAAGCATGGCTCGGGTGAGCTTGCCTGTAAATGTGTTTTGCTGGCTAGGATGATAGGAGACGAACAGGCGCGGCAGGTCGGCGCCCAGCTCGTAGTTCGCGCCATGGCGGAACGGGAATGCGGCGTGGCTCTGAATCTTGCCGTGGGCCTTCAGCGCGCCTAGATACGCGCGCATGGCCACGCCGCCCAAAGCAAAGATGACGCGCGGCCGGATCATTTCCAGTTCCCGTTCAAAGTAGGCTCGACAGTTCCCGATCTCGCATGGCAACGGCTTGTTCCCGGGCGGCGCGCATCGGACCGCGGCCGAGATGTAGGCGTTCTGGAGCAGGAGTCCGTCGCCGCGGTCGGTGGAGTTCGGCTGATTGGCAAAGCCCGTGCGAAAAAGTGCCCGGTAGAGAAAATCTCCTGAGCGATCACCGGTGAACATCCGCCCGGTGCGATTGGCGCCATGCGCGGCAGGGGCCAGTCCCAGAATCAACAGCTCCGCCCGGCGATCGCCGAAACCTGGAACCGGCCTGCCCCAGTACTCCCAGTCGCGAAATGCCCGGCGCTTCTCAAGCGCAACTTTGGCTAAATGACCCACCAGCCGCGGGCACCTCCGGCAGCGGATGATTTCGTCGTGGAGTTGGTCGAGTGCTTCCAACTATCGCTCCCCTCAAAAGTTACCATGAACCTTCCGATCATCGGGCATCATCTACTGAATGGCGGGGACGTCGGCGTCCTGCCGCGATCGAGCGACGGGCTCGCGCATTTCGGCTAGTATGGATACAGTAGGCATTTGGAGCTGCCAATCGATGGATATCGTGCGAGACAGGATTGTGATAGTGGAAGCCGATTCCGCAAGCCGCGAGTCTCTGCTCGCGGCCATCGAGGGCGCGGGCTACGACGTGTCCTCCTTCGGGACGGTCCCGGAAGGACTCGATGCCCTGCGTCAGCCGGGCACGGACCTTCTCCTGCTGAGCACCACCCCGTCGGGCTCAAACGCGCCCAATGCTCGCGATATGCTCGCGGCCGTTCGAGGTTCGGCGGTCACGGAGAGGATCCGCGTCATCCTGTTGACCGACGATGGGACCGAGGAGCGGATCGCGGGCCTTGATCTCGGAGCCGATGACTCGATTTCACGGCCCTGGGACACGGGTGAGCTCCTCGCGCGTGTGCGCGCGCAGTTGCGCCTCCGGCGAGCTGAAAAACAGCTCCTTGAAAGATTGCACATTGCCGAAGAGGGGCGGCAGATTGCGCACACGGCCTTTGAGGCGCTCGCGGTCACCGAGAAAATGACGAGTGACGCTTTCTCACTCGACCGCCGCCTGCGAATCGGCCTCACCGCCGTCTTTGTCATTGCCGTTGTCATGGCGGGAATCTATTTCCTTTTTGCCCGCAGCGCTCAAAAGGAGACGCGACTTACGAACAACACGATCGCGCGGCTCGAACGCGGCCTCATGAACCAGCAGAACCTTATCGCCGAGGCTCGCAAGCTGCGCGATCAACAAGGGACGGTCTCGATCGAGCGCGCCCGAAGAGACGAACTCGAAAAGCAGGCTGCTGACCTGAAGGCCAGAATGGCGAACGCGAACACGGGGGAAGTGGCGGCCCTCGAGAAGCAACTGGCCGACACGAATTCTCGACTGAAGCGCATCGAGCAGGAAGGCAGCTCGGCTCGAAGCCTCATTCCCGCCGATGTCGAGAGCGTCTGTCTATTGCACGTTTCCGTGGCGTTTCGAAATCAGCAGAGCGGCGAGCGGCTGCGCTATGCCGGATTGAATTCGAAGGGTGAGCCCGTCCAGGATAGCGATGGAAAGCCAATCCTCACGCTCGAGGGCAAAGGACCAGAAGTCAAGATGGATGCCTTCGGCACCGGCTTCGTGGCCGGCCCCGGCGGGAAGGTGATGACGAACCGGCACGTAGCCGAGCCGTGGTGGAAAAATAATGAACTCAGCTCCCTCTCGACCCAGGGGTTTCAGTCCGAAATCTCCTCGATCCGCGCCTATTTCCCGGGCGACCAGCGCGCGTTCACCGCAGAGATTCAGGGGATTTCGAACGACACGGATCTGGCCACGATGCGCGTGGATATGCAGGATCTGAAGCGATCGGTTCTCTCGGTCGATTTGAGCCAGGGAGCTGCCGTGACAGGTGAACCGATCGTACTGATGGGCTACGCCACAGGTCTTGCGGGAATTCTCGCACGCACCGATGAAGAAACCGCGCAGCAAATTCTAGCGCGCAGCGGCGGCGATGTCTCGGAGGTCATGAAGGAACTGGCTCGACGCAATTTGATCCGCCCGATCATCACCCAGGGACATATCGGGGATATCCTGCCGGATAAGATCGTCTTCGACGCTCAGACAACATCGGGCGGCTCGGGCGGTCCGCTCTTTAATCAAAAGGGAAGGGTGATTGGGGTCACCTACGCGGTGCTCGAGGGTTTTGGCGGCTCAAATTTCGGCATCCCCATCCGGCTCTCCCAGCCACTGCTCGGGCCGTAACGTCCCGCATGGGCACCTCCCGCGTCGGCCCGCCGGCCACAAGACTTGTGGACTCCTCGAGGGACCCGGCCAGCCAAGTCCCGCCAATTCCAAATTGACATCGTCTGGGCTCGGCAGCTAGCATGGTTGTAGTCATTCGTTCCTCTAGCGTCGAGCTGGGGGCGTACCTTCCCGCGGCCAGGGACCGAGATCGTTCTGCCTATGCGAAATCCGTCACGCGACCCGACCATCCTCGACCGGATTGTCGAGGCACGGCGCGAATCGATCGCCCACCGGAAGCGAGTGCTACCGGAAGTGGCCCTGAAGATGGCAGCCGAACGGGCAACGCCGCCGCGAGATTTCCCGGGCGCGCTCGCGCGCGACGCCTTTAACGTCATCGCCGAGCTCAAGAAAGCCTCTCCTTCGCGCGGCATCCTGCGCGCCCACTATGCACCCGCGACGCTCGCCGCGAGCCTCGAACAGGCCGGTGCGGCGGCGCTCTCGGTGCTGACCGAGGAGGAGTTCTTTTTTGGCTCATTGGCTGATCTGAAGGAAGCACGAAGGGTGACCGAGATTCCCATTCTGCGAAAGGATTTTATCGTCGATCCGTGGCAGGTCTGGGAGGCTCGCGCGGCCGGCGCCGATGCCTTCCTTCTGATTGCCGCCGTTTTGGACGACCGAGCGTTGCGGGAACTGCTCGCAGTCGGCCGCTCGCTCGGAATGGAGCCGCTCGTCGAGGTTCACTCGCAAACAGAGCTTGATCGAGTGATCGACGCCGGGGCGGTGATAATCGGCGTGAACAATCGCAATCTTCGGGATTTCGAGGTGTCGCTTGAGACATCTTGTGAGTTGATCGAATCGATCCCGGAGAGCTGCATCGCGGTGACCGAGTCCGGGCTTCGCAGCCGCGAAGATCTCGCCCGCCTGCGGCAACTCGGGTTTGATGCTTTCTTGATCGGCGAGCATCTCATGAGGCATGCCGATCCGGCCGAGCCCTTGCGTGAACTGGTTCGAGCTCCCGGCGCTGGCCACACCGCTGCTGGAGCGCGCCATGGCGAAGGTGAAGGTCAAAATTTGCGGGATCACGAGCTGGACTGACGCCCGACGAGCCGTTGAAGCGGGCGCCGATTTCCTGGGCTTCAATTTTTATGCCCGCAGTCCGCGTTATATTGAGCCTCGGAAAGCACGGAAGATCGTAGAGCGGTTGCCGGAAACGATCTCTGCCGTCGGAGTATTCGTGAACGAAACCGAACAGAAGATGCTCGAGACTGCCCGCGCTGTGAAGCTCGATTATCTGCAACTGCACGGCGACGAGTCTCCGGCGACCGTCGCCCGCCTCAACCGCTCGCTCCGGGTCATCAAGGCGGTGCGCGTCAAGCCATCGTTTCGACCCGCGCAACTGTCCCGGTTCCGGAGCGCGACAGCGTTTTTACTCGACGGCTTCGATCGCCTCCGGCGTGGCGGAACAGGCAAGACCTTTGACTGGAAACTTGCGCAGGGTGCGGGCCTCAGGGGGTCCGTTTTCCTGGCGGGCGGGCTGACTCCGGAAAACGTTGGCGAGGCGATTCGCGCTGCGGCGCCCTACGCAGTTGACGTGTGCAGCGGCGTCGAGACCGCACCCGGGAGGAAGGATCCGGCGCTCCTGAAGGCTCTGATGATAGCCGTCAGGGCCGCGCAGAAGAGGAAACCGTGAGTTCGGTCGCACAGCCCGTGCCGGATGCCCGAGGGCGATACGGGCGATACGGCGGGCGTTACGTCCCAGAGACACTGATGGCGCCGCTCGAAGAGCTTGAGCGGGCCTACGCCGAGGCGCGCGCCGATCCGAGCTTCCAAGTCGAGC
>DATMRE010000108.1:0-24234 GCA_035566475.1 Verrucomicrobiia bacterium
AGCCCACGAAGCTGCCGAAGTTTCGAATGAAGTCCCAATCCTCATTCTTAATCTCGAGCTTGTCGCGCCAGAACCGGTCGCTCAAACGGAACGAAAAGGTGAAGACCTGCTCAAGGGGCATCGGAGCGGATTCTCCGATCCTGTGGCGGAATTGGGGATCGCCGAGTTCCTCGAGGTTCTGTACCCTCTCGCCCAGTCTCCGGATCGTCTGCGCCTGCTGCCCGAGGACCCGCCTCCAGTGGCCAGCCAGGACACAAAACAACAAACAAACGATTCCGCACAGGCCCACGGCTGACCAGGCTATCTCCATTCGGCCCACTTTCCGGGTCCGCCAGGCGAACCCCTCTCGCAAATTTCTGTGATTCTACTACTAAATCGCCGCTTCTCGCGACGCCGATCGGCGCGCCGGGCTGGCCTCGGACTCCCCCAGCTGGCCGAGGCCAGCACGCTTCCGTCACAGCTATCCGGGCCATCCTGGCTGCCGGGTGTCGACCGGCAAGAGGAGAAAAACGGGAGGGCCCGCCCGGATGACCGGGTGGGAATTGCGAAAACAAAAAGCGGCTCGCTCGCCAGCCGACACCTTGGAGGAGCGGCACCGGGTACTCGTGCCATTGGGCGTGCCCGAGGTCTGCCCGCGCGCCGGCGCGCACCTCCCGAGCGGTCAAGCAATCGAGCGGACTCTTGCGAGCGTACTCCGATGACCTTAGAGAATCATTTACAGCCGCTCTCAAGCTTTCACCGGATGGTCGTCTCCCGGTCGAAGGAGGTAAATAGGTGCAGCTCGATGCGGCGGCCTAGGGATCGAAACTGACAACGCGCCAGCCGACAACGGCCCCGGACAAATCGAGTGCCTGGCGACTTTATTAGCACAGTGTTCGTACGGCATTCATATGCCGTTCGTAGCATGAAGCGTGAGAGCGCGCCTCGGGCTGTCGGGCTGGCCAGTCCGAGGACGCGGTGGTTGGCTTGGTAGCAAAAAGGGTGGAGGGTATCTTCGATCGGGATGGGCAGCCGGGATCTCTCCGAGTGCCAGGCGGCCCGGTGATGTCCGGATCGACAAGAGAGGGTCACGTGAAGCAGGAAATTGGAGACTCCGTATCAACAAAGCTCGCGATTCATACGGCGAAGGGAAACGGAAGGGGAATGGACGACTGGGAAACCCTGGACTCCGTAGACCCGCGTGTTGCTCGTTTAATTGCAGACGTCAACAGGGTGTTTTGCTGCTTTTCAAAAGAAGTCCGAAACCTGGAGCGACAAGCGCGGCGCATGAGAGGACCACTCTGTTCGGAGGCCTACAATCTTTTGCTCGATCAGCAAGTCCGGAAAGTCGAGGGTGCCTTTAACACATACCTGAGGCTTAGGGAGGAACTGTTCACCTGCATCAAGGTGAATTCCTGGCGGACGAGATTCCATGGTCGATCCCCGCAGGTCGAGTCGGCCGGCGCGGAACTGGATGGGCAGGCAACGACTGAGCTGATCGAAGACGCCTCGTAGCTGGCCACCCCGCGAGCATCGATTCGCAAACCCGAGCGAACCGGCGCTACGGACGGAGCCGCCGGCCCGCGCCCGGCTCCGCGATCTCGTCATGGCCCCGAGGACGCGAAAGACCTGAGGACCGAACATCGGAGTCGGCGCGGGCGCATGGAAACGACGGCTAGGCGATCGCCCTGCGCCGCTTGCCGGGGGAATCCAAGGGCTCAGGCGCGGAGACCTCCACCTGGCCGCCCGAATACACAAACCTCTCGATCGACGTGCCGCGAATGCCTTGGGCGATCAGTGCCGGGATCTCAAGCTTCGATTCGGCCTCATCCAACTCTCGCGGCCCGGCACAAAGCGCCGGCGCGCGCGGTAGAAAAACAGGACAGCAATCGTGGAAAGGCTCCGAGGAGATATCGTAGGTGCCGATCTTGCGCGCCGTCGCCAGGATTTCCATTTTGTCCGCGCCGACGAGCGGACGGAAGACCGGCATCTGGGCGGCGGTTTCGACGGCAACAAGATTGCGAAGCGTCTGCGAGGCCACCTGGCCCAGGCTGTCTCCGGTGACGAGCGCCAGTGCGTGATCTCGGCGTGCGAGCAGTTCGCCAATTCGCAGCATCATTCGCCGGTAGAGCAGCACGCGGTACTTCTCCGGAGCGTAGCGGACGATCTCGCGCTGGATAGCCTCGAAGGGTACGCGATAGAGCTTCGCGCGGAATTGATAGGGCACGAGTTGCCCCACGAGTCTCGCCGCGACGTGCAGCGAAGATTCCCCCGGCTGGGCTCCGGTGCCGTAGAAATGCACGAAGCTCAGATGCCCGCCGCGCTTCATCATGTGATAGGCGGCGACGGCGGAATCATATCCGCCCGATAGCAGGCAGGCCATCCGTCCGGCGGTGTTTGCCGGCAAACCTCCTGCGCCGGTAATTTTTCGCGCGTAGACGAGCGCGGGGCCAGGTGTGATTTCTATCCGACAGGTGAGCTCGGGATCATTCAAATGTACCCGCACTTCCCGGTCCTTGGCGCGAAGGTGCTCGAGCAAGTAACGCCCCACGGTCGACTCGATTTCCATCGTCGGATGAGGAAACGACTTATCGCTGCGCTGGGCGCGGACGGCGAAGGTCCCAAATCGCATCGGTTCGACCTCCTCCCACGCAGCCTGACAGATCGCCTCGATCGTCCGCTCGACACGTCGGGCTACGGCATAGTTGGCAATTCCAAGAACTCGCTCGACCCGACCCGTCGCTTCCTGAAGCGATGCGCCGGCACCGAGGCGGACGAGAAACCGATCGCCCGGTTGCTCGATCCCCTCGACCGGAATCCCCTGGAGCCCCTGGCGCAATGCTGTGAACAGCTTGCCCAGAAAAAATCGGCGGTTGCGGCCCTTGAGCCACAGCTCGTGGTAGTGCACGACAATGACTGGATTGCTCATGGAAAATTCTCGCGGCTCACATCATACCGTAACTTCTAGAACCTATAGCAGTGCCGCGCGGTGCTGTGTCCGTGGGCGCTCGAGACGCGATCCGGCCGGGCTATTACCTGTGCGAAGGATCCAATGACTCAATCGATGCAGACTGTGTCGGGCGCGACTTTCCGCACTGTTGGGGGTTAGAATCTCAGACGCTGCTCGATCGGAAGCGAAATCTAGATCGGGACATTGAACTCCATGCTACCCAAACGCGTTCGGATGCATCCAATCAATTGCATTGGCCGACGGGAGGACATCATGTGGAATCGGCGAGACTGGGACGAGTTCTTCGATATCGTTCGAAAGCGCTGGCACGCGCATCGCCCGCCTCGCCCGGTCGACCTGTCTCGACGCAACCGCCTGACGCCGGCCGAGGGTTACAGCCTGGCCGAGCTCGATGATGCCGGCCTCAGCATCGAACAAGCAGAGCACTTGGGCTTGCCGGTTGACGCGGGCCGTGTGGGATCCTACGGACCGAATGTCTCGACGCTCAGAGACTACATCCGGGCTACCCGCTCGCGCTTCTAGGAACCTTTGCTCCGCGCCGGTAACGCGCTCGCGAGCGTACCTGTACCCGACCGCATTCCCCCCTACCTCGGTCTTCTCTCGCTGCCGGGGCTCCTCTGTGCAATCACGTTTCGGGGGCTTCTTTCGCCAAATCTGGTTGCCGTCCACCCAACCGAGACGTTACTTTAATTGTTTCTCTCAGGCCAAAGGAAGGTACCGTGAAGAAAAAGGTTCGCGTGGTGCAGTTCGGAGTCGGTCCCATCGGCGCTTCGATAGCGCGCCTGGTGCGAGAAAAAGCATCACTCGAGCTCGTTGGTGCGATTGACCGGGACCCGGCGAAAGCGGGGTGCGACCTCGGGACGGTCGTCGGGGCGCCGGACGCTCCCTGGGGCGTCATGGTCTCGGCCGACTCTGAAGCCTTGCTCAAAAAGCCTGTTGACGTGATCCTGCACTCAACCTCGTCCTATCTTCCGGGCGTCGTGGATGAACTTCTGGCCGGCCTGATGGCCGGCTGCTCGATCGTCTCCACCTGCGAGGAACTCGCCTATCCGTTTCGCAAGCATCCCGAACTCTCCGCGCGACTCGATGCTGCGGCAAAGCAGGAAGGCGTCGCACTGGTCGGTATAGGCGTGAACCCAGGCTTTGTGATGGACAAGCTTGTCCTGACCCTTTCGGCCGCGGCGCAGCGGGTCGACGGGGTGAAAGTCGTGCGCGTCGTGGATGCTTCCACGCGGCGATTGCCGCTGCAAAAGAAAATCGGCGCTGGGATGACTCCCGACGAATTTCGCGAGCAGGTCGCCGCTGGCCTGATCAAGCATCACGGGCTTCCGGAATCGGTGGCCATGGTCGCCGACGGCCTGGGCTTCGCGCTCGATGATATTTCAGAGACCATCGAACCGCTCATCGCGCGGGAAGCGATCCGAACTGAATTCCTCGAAGTTGCGGGCGGGCGGGTCGCCGGAGTTCACCAGATCGCCCGCGGGATGGAGGCCGGTCGGGAGAGAATTTTCATGGAGCTGAGGATGCACGTGGGTGCGAGCGATCCGGCTGATACGATCGAACTCAAGGGCCGGCCGGACCTCACGCTTTCGATTCCCGGCGGCACGCACGGAGACATCGCCACTGCCGCCGTCGCCGTCAACGCGATTCAGGCGATTCTCGCTGCTCCTGCCGGCCTGCGCACCGTCCGCGAGCTTCCGCTCGCCTTCTTGCCGCCCCGTTCGATGCCCTAGCAGTCCCGTTCACGGGTTCTTCCAGAAGCGGGCGACAGCGGCGTAATCGGGATCATCGTTGGCGGCCTCTTTGACCGCCGAATAGGTGGCGAATGCGGCGCTGCTTGCGGGCAGCTCGACGCCTTCGCTGCGCGCCAGTTCGAGCGCGAGCCGCATGTCCTTGTGCATCAGCCGCAGGGGGAAGCTCGGCGGAAATTCGTTTTTTAAGATCAGCGGCGCCTTCACGTCAAGCACCGCCGCGCGCGCCATGCTCGACTGCATTACCTCGACCAGCCGCTCGCCCGGCACGCCCGTCCGAGTGACGAGCGCGACCGCCTCCGCCAGGGCCTCAACTTCGAGTGCGAGAATCAAGTTCATTGCGAGCTTCACGGTCTGGCCCGCGCCGTTCGGCCCGAGAAGAAAAAAACGCTTGCCCATGGCCGCGAGCACCGGCTTCGCCCTTTCGAGCACCTCGGCGGTTCCACCCACCATGAATACCAATTCCCCTTTTTCCGCACCCCAGGTGCCACCCGTCACCGGCGCATCCAGGAAATCTACGCCCCGCCCGGCGCAGGCCTGAGCGACGCGGCGCGCAAGCTCGGGAGAAATCGTGCTGGCATCGATGTATAGTCCGTCGCGACGCAATCCTCCGAGTGCCCCGCTCGCCCCCCAGAGAACCTCCTCAAGCGCCTCGGGATCACTCACAATCGTGAGCAGCACGTCCGCCTGCCGAGCGGCTTCGTGCGGGGTCGGCGCGAGCTTCGCGCCTTCGCGTACAAGGTCCTCCGCCTTCGCGCTCGTGCGATTGAAAACAACAAGTGGGAAACCCGCCTTCATCAGGTTCCGCCCCATTGGTTTGCCCATTAGTCCAAGTCCGATGAGTCCGACCGTAGGTTTCATCTCTGCCTCCCTGTGCAAAGAACGCATTCGGCTTCGAGGCGGTTCCCAATCACCCCGGACATCTTAGAGTTTTCGCTCCGACAAGCAAGGGACCTCCCATCGAGGCGCCAGGACGATCTCATTCTGGCGGCAGGTTTCCCGAGCGCGCCACCCGAGCGGAGCTTCCCCGTGGGCCCCCTCGCAGCAGGACTCACTCGCGGGGAATTTCGGGATCGTCATTCCTGTTCTCAATTCTCGACCGCTCGGGTTCCGCGCGCTTCGCTGCTCTATCAATCTACGGGAATGGGATCTTCACGCCGGACCAAGCATTCAGACCAGCGAGAACTCGACGCGATGCCGAACGGGGTCGATCCGTTCGGCCCGCACTCGCACACGGTCGCCCAGACGGAAGATCCGCCTGGCAGCGCGAGAATCGCGACGGGGCTCGGTGACGATCGTACGGTCGCGGTCGCGGTAGACGCAACGCTGGCCGGTCGTCGCCTCCAGCCGGTCGATGCCGACAAGCCCTTCGACGAAAATGTCCACCAGCTCGACAAAGAATCCGAACTTCTGCACGGAGATGATCAGCGCTTCGTACTCTTCGCCAAGGCGGCTCTCCATGAACTGGGCCGTCTTCCAGTCCATCAATTCGCGCTCGGCGCCGTCGGCGCGGCGTTCGGCCTCGGAACTCTCCGAGGCGATTTCCTCGAGTTCGACGCGGCGATAGGGCCCGAGCATGGCCACCGACTGCTCTCGGCCGGTCCGCGCGTGGGACAGTACGGCGCGCAGGGGCTTGGCCGAATCGTTTTCGAGCGCCCATTTCAGGGCGCGGTGCACGATCAAGTCCGGATAGCGCCGGATCGGTGAGGTGAAATGTGTGTACTCCTTCGTAGCAAGCGCAAAATGTCCGAGCGGGTCGGCAGCATAGCGGGCTTGCTTCAACGAACGTAGCATCAGATAGGAGAGGATTCGCTCTTCGGCTTTTCCCGAGATTTTCGCAGTCAGTCGCTGATAGTGCTGAGGGCGAATGTCGATCTCGTCCTCCGCCGGTATCGCCACGGTCATGGGCCGCGTCCGACCGCGGCCGGCGGGCCCCGCGCCGGCTCGAGCTGGGAGGCGGCCGTGCCGCACGGTCACGCGGCGCTCGCTCAAATCTTCCACTCCGAGCGAATAGCCGAATGCGTTTGCCAGCTCCTCGAATTCGAGCACCTTTTTCGGGTCGGGCTTCTCGTGCACGCGATGGAGCGAGGCGATCCCGCGCTTCTCGAGATATTGCGCGACAGCCTCGTTCGCCGCGAGCATGAATTCCTCGATTATGCGATGGGCAATATTGCGAACGCTGCGGACGATACTCACCATGCGCCCATCCTCGTCAAACTCGATCACCGGTTCAGGCAGGTCGAAATCGATCGAGCCGCGACTATTGCGCTCGCGGTTGAGCAGCAGCGCGAGCTCCTTCATCCTGCGGAATTCGCCCGCGAGCCGCGCGTAGCGCTGGCTCATCTCCGGATCGCCCTCGAGCACCTTGTGGACGTTCGTGTACGTCATCCGCTCCACCGAGCGAATCACGCCGGGCGTGAATTCGGCACCGAGCATCCGTCCGCTTGCGTCGATTTCCATGATCGCGCTCATGACCAGCCGGTCGACGTTTGGATTGAGCGAGCAGATCCCGTTCGAGAGCTCTTCGGGAAGCATCGGCAGGGCGCGGTTCGGGAAATACACGGAGGTGCCGCGCAAGCGCGCCTCACTGTCGAGCGGCGATCCGCGCGGAACATAATGCGCCACGTCGGCAATGTGCACCTGGAGCTCGTAATGCCCGCCCGCAAGAGACCGGAGATAAACTGCGTCGTCGAAATCGCGGGCTGTTTCGCCGTCGATTGTCACGATCGGCAAATCGCGGAAGTCCCTGCGACCGCGCAGATCCGCCTCGGTGACCTCTTCGACGGTGGCCCGCGCTTCGGCCAGCACGTCGCCCCGAAACGCGTGGGGCAGATGATGTTTCCGGATGATGATTTCGACGTCTACGCCGATCTCGCCCGGGCGCCCGAGAATCTCGACCACGCGCCCGGCCGGTTCGAGACCTCCGGTCGGGTAGCGCGTGATCTCCACGTCCACGACCGCGCCGTCCAGTTCCGGCAGTTTCAGGCGGCGGCTCGCTGCCGGCTGGGCGCCCGCGATTTTTGCGCGCAAATCAGCAGTCAGCTCATCGCCCGGCGGGATCAGAACCTCGTAGTGGATGCGCGCGTCATACGGCAGGACGTGATTGCCGTACGGACCGTAGCGGAAAAGGCCGACCAGAGTCGGATGCTCGCGCTCGACGATCTTGACGACGCGCCCCTCCGCGCGACCGTCCGAGCGCCGGCGCTCGATCCGTGCCACTACGCGGTCGCCGTGCATGGCGTCGTTCAGCTGATCGCGGCCAATGAACAGATCGCCCACGACCTTGGACATCGGGGTGTCCGGCACAAGGAAACCGTAGCCGTCGCGGTGCGCAACGATTCGCCCCGACACCAGATTGGGATCGCCGGCGCGCTTTGGCAGTGCCCCGGAGGAGGCGGCGCGCCCGGCCGCCGGCCCGCCGCGTTCTGATGGAGAAGTTCTTCGCTGCCTCCCGCCGGCCAGTCCGTAGCGGCCGCCATGAATCTCCTCGACATCGCCGCGCCCCTTGAGCTCGTCGAGCAACTTGGGCAGAATCCGCCGGCCCTGGTGCTTGAGTCCCAGGCCGTGAGCAATCTCACGAATACTTGCCGGTCGTGATAGGGTGGCGAGATAGGCGATGACTCGCTCGCGGGTCAGTTCGTCCGGATGCGAGCCCTCTTGCCGGCTTGTGCGCTTGCGCTTCATGAATCCGCTGGTGTGGCCCCAGACAGGCTAGCGGAATTTTGCTCGCGGAGCAAAAAAATGCCTTCCAAGGACCGGCGGCCGACACCACCGGCAGTCTATGGCGGAGCCGGTTCGGCAATCGGTACATCATTGAGAATCGCAATCCTTCCGTCAGGCTCGCGCTCGAGCGGGGGAGCATATTCGCCGAGCTGCTTGCGGCTCCACCACCGTCCCTGCTCGCGCTTCGTCTTCGCGTCGGTGAACCAGTATTGGTAGATCACCGAGCGCACCTGCCGCGGCGGGGTGCCAGCGAACGGGTCCCGCCTGAACAGTGCGAGGACATCCTGCTCGTTCTGCAAAAGCCTCTCCTCGGCCCATAGCACGAAGCGATATTCGCGCCACGGTCCAAGCGATGCAAACCACAAATTCCACTCGAAGCGCGGTTGGTAGGGCGCGTAGATTCCGGGCGCCTGGCGCTCGTCTTGGGGCTTATAGCGGAACGGATAGGCGATCCAGGTCTTCCCGTCGCGGGAACCCTGGAATTCGATTTCATACCGCGCATGCGTCATCACCGCGAACAAACCATAGCGATTCGCAATGCGAAATGGCTCGAGCATCTCGACCGGCTTGAGCGGCAACCACACACCGGCATCGAACATCCCTAGCAGCTCGACCGTCGTTGCGTAGAAGACAAGGGCGAGCGACACGCCCGCAATCACCAAGCGCGCGGGCCTGAGGCGCCCTCGCCAACGCGCGCGCCAGTTCTCCCGCAACGCTTCCCCCGGAGCCGTGGCCGACCGCGCTCCCCGCTCGATGAAACCCCGGATTCCGCGGGGCAGGATCGATTCCACGACGCCATCGTCGAGCAATAGGAATCCGAGCGAGAGAACCAGGTAATTCAAGAACGCGTAGTTCGCGGTGAGAATGATCCCGATCTCAAATGGGGTCACGATCGAGAAACAGGCGATCCGAAATCGCCGCGGGAAAAACACCAGCCAGACCAGCACCAGCTCCACGGTGAACGTCAGGAGCACGGTCGAGGCATGAAACCAGTGCGGGAACTGCTGCACGTGCCAGCCCAGCCACGTCGGCAGCGGCCCGTTCTGGTAATAGTCGTCCATGGCCGTGAGATGGCGCCACGAGGTATCGCCGCTCGCCAGCTTCACGAATCCGGACTCGAAATAGATGCGGAACCACTCCCAGCGCAGCAGGTAGAGGCTTGCGCGCGACGGCGCATTCGCCCGCCCCAGCCCGGGCCAGAACCCTCGGGGCGCCAAGAAGACCGAGATGAAGCCTGCTTCGAGCAGCATCCCGTCGGATTGATACCCCGAAAAATCCTCAGCCGCGCTGACAAAGGAAAGAAAACAGACGAAGCAGACCAAGAGCGCGGCCCGCGGCCACACGTTCAACACCACCAGAAGCGACGCGATTGCCCCTACCCAGCAGATCAGCAGCAGAGCTCGATCGCTTGAACCGAGCCACAGCAGCGTCGGCGCGAACCAGAACCGCTGACCATGAAACGTCGCCGCAACTGCTCGCAAATAGTCTGCCGCAGGAAGAATTCCGTGGGGACCTATGAGCCCCCTGATCTGAAACAGGAGTGAATAAAATGCGGAGAAGTAAATCAGCCCAAGGGCCCGCAGAAAAATCCATCGCGGCCACAGGTGTCCGGGAGCACTCGGCGCCGGTCCAGGGGGCTCGAAGGTCCCGCCGCCAGTCAAGCTCAGGCCGGCCGGTCCGACGCTCCTCTCGCGCGACCGCCCCGCCCCAGCAGTCTCCGGTGCGAGCAGCCATTTCACCGCCGCCCGTATCCATCGTTCCATCTGCCGCGATTATACTTGAGCGGAGCTGTCGACCGCTCGAGCTCGCCTCCGGTCGGCCCGATACGTTCTGCAAACCCTTCCAGCCGGGATCCAAGTCAAGACGTGTTCGAGGCCACACCCGCCCAACCGAACCTGGCCGATTCGCGCGAGTACCGGTGGCCTTGCTCGAAGCGCTGCCGTGAAGACGCTCGAGTCTCTAGAAGCCCGTGGGCCAACCTGGTGTCCGATAATCAGGCCCTCCCGAGCGGGCCTGCGCACGCCGCAGGCGAACCGCGAGGATGAGGTTCGTTGCACATCGAGCTCAGGCGGTCCGTACTCAGTGCAGGGGGTAAGAACTCGGCAGCGACCGGAGGTAGGCGATGATGGCCTGCGCATCCTCATGGTGCATGTGGTAGATATGCATCGGAGACTGTATGGGCAGCCCGTTCGGCCCGACGCCCTTTTCAAGAATCGTCTCCCCTTGATCCACCGTGAATCCTTCGAAGCCCGCCAAAGCGGGGGCGCGCATCGCCCAGTTTGGCTTAGGGCGGACTGGCATGATCCAGATCGGCGCTCCTGCGAGATAGCGTGAATTGTCAAGGTCGCCGTTTGCGTCGCGGGGCGTGTGACATTCCGAGCACTTTCCTACTTCTTCGACCAGGTAGCGTCCTCGCTCGATCTGGTTTTGCTCCGGCCCCCCGCTCGCGCTCTTCTGGGCGGGGGGCCGAGAACTCTCCCGGGAAGACAGGCTCGAGGCTCCCAAGCCAGTGGCCAGCAAAATCAACATAGAAAAGCCCCACCGGACGATCGAATTCATAGCGTTTCAACCCCGGACATATCTATCAGCTCGCGCCACCCTACCGATCGAGGGCGGGTCGGCCACTCGCTGGACCAAAAAGTATCGCAAAAACCTTGTTGCCATGTCTATCTGGTTTTTCTTTCCGGTTCCTTCCGGCAGAAACATTCCGCTGTGGCGCCGATTGTTTCGCGCCCACCGGACGTTTCGTAGGTAAGAATACGGTCGAAGGGCTGTTCTCAACCGCCGGACCCACTCCCGCGGCGGCCAATCGGTCTATCGTCACGTTTCTCTCTACTTTGCGGGTTCTTGGCCATGCCTATCGGTAAAAACAGTTGAACCGCCTGGCGTGCGGCGAGCATCTCTAGTGGTCAGTAAAAATCTCGGAGGATGGCGGATTTGAGGAAGCTCCCAGTTATCCGGTTTGTTGGGCTGATAATGGCGCTAGCTGTGCTTACAGGTTCCGGGTGCAGCGATAGAGCGACGGAAAAGCCCGCTCCCGAGCGCTTATCGGTCAAGACGGAGACAATCAATCTGGCACCCGTGCCGCGACTCGACGAGTATGTGGCCACGGTGAAGTCGCGCCGTTCGGCCAGTATCCAGCCGCAAGTGGATGGTTCGCTGACGCGGATCCTGGTGAAGTCGGGCGATCATGTGCGCGCCGGGCAGGCATTGATGACGATCGATCCGGTGAAGCAGCAGGCAGTCGTCGACCAGCAGCGCAGCACGGAAGCACAGAAGAAGGCGACCTACGATTACAATCAGCATGAAGTGGAGAGGCAACGCCAGCTGTACCAGGCCGGCGTGACCAGCAAGCAGAACTTCGACCTGGCCGTGCAGGCGTTCGAGAATTCAAAGGCGGACTGGGAATCTTCGACAGCCGCGCGTGTCACCCAGCAGCGCGAACTTTCCTATTACAGCCTGACCGCTCCGTTTTCCGGCATCGTGGGCGACATTCCCGTGCACGTCGGCGACTACGTTTCGCCGCAGACGCTACTGACCACCGTGGATGAGAACGCAGAACTGGAAGCCTACATCTACATTCCGACCGAGCGGTCCCAGGATATCCGCGTGGGCCTTCCGGTCGAGATTGTCACGAGCGGCGGGGAATTGATCGAGAGAACAAAAACCTATTTTGTTTCGCAGCAAGTGGACAATACGATCCAGGGCATCCTGGTGAAGGCGCCTCTCCACGCGTCGCTCGACAAGTTTCGCAACGCCCAGCTGGTAAAGGCGCGGGTCGTGTGGAACACCTCTCCTGCGCCGACGGTTCCGGTCCTGGCGGTCACGCGCATCGGGGGCCAGTCGTTCGTTTACGTCGCGATCCAGGCGGACAGCGGTACTGTCGCCAAGCAGCGGGCGGTGACTCTCGGCGATACGATCGGGAACGACTATGCCGTCACCAGCGGCTTGAAGCCCGGGGAAAAAGTCATCATCTCCGGCACGCAGTTCCTCATCGACGGTGCGCCTGTTCAGCCGATCAGCTAGCCAGCGCGATTTTCCGAAGCGAATACGGCCGCGAAGCAGTCGCGGCTCGAAGAGGACGTGCACGTTTGGTTGACTTTTTCATTAAACGGCCGATTTTTGCCACAGTGTGTGCCCTGCTGATTATTCTTGCCGGAGCCGTTTCCATTCCCGGCCTGCCGATCTCGCTATACCCGAACCTGGCGCCACCGCAGGTCACCGTCACCAGCAACTACGTGGGTGCCAACGCGCAGGTAGTGGAGTCGGCGGTTACGATTCCGCTCGAGCAGCAGATCAACGGCGTCGAGGGTATGCACTACATCACCTCGACCAGCTCGAATGACGGTTCGAGCAGCATCGATGTGACCTTCCGCACCGGATACGATCTGGACATTGCCGCCGTGGACGTGCAAAACCGCGTGGCCACGGCGCAAGGCCGCCTGCCGCAGGAAATCAAGAACACCGGCGTAACCATCACCAAGGCAAACCCAAACTTCGTTTTTGCCGCGGGATTCTACTCGCCCGACAACAGCCTCTCGAATCAGTACATTTCCAATTACCTGGACGTTTTCGTCAGGGACGCGCTGAAGCGCATTGAAGGGGTCGGCGACGTCATCATCTTCGGCGAACGCAAGTATGCCATGCGCATCTGGCTCGACCCCGAGAAGCTGGCGGCGCGCCAGCTGACGGCGGCCGACGTCGTCGCAGCGCTTGAGGAGCAGAACGTCGAAATACCCGCCGGACAGCTGGGGCGTCCGCCCGCAGATCAGAAGCAGAGCTTCCAGATAACGCTGCGCGTGGTGGGACGACTCTCGGAACCGAAGGAATTCGAGAACATCATCCTCAAGAACGCGCGCAACGGGATCGTGCAGCTCAAAGATGTTGGAAGGGCCGAGATCGGGGCGGAGAGCTATGACACGAACCTTTTGTACAGCGGACACGAAGCGATCGGTGTCGGCGTGCAGCAGCTCTCGAATGCCAACGCGCTGAAGGTCGACCAAGCTGCCAAGGCCGAGCTCGAGCAGCTATCCAAGTCGTTTCCGCCGGGGATGAAGTACGTAATCGCCTTCGACACGACGACGGTGGTCGGCGACTCGGTCCGAGAGGTCGTCAGCACACTGGAGGCGGCAATCGTCATCGTCATCATGGTGATTTTCCTGTTCCTCCTCGATTGGCGCGCCACGATTATTCCAGCGGTCACGATCCCGGTATCTCTGATCGGCACTTTTGCTTTCATCAGGCTGTTTGATTTCTCGATCAATTCGCTGACACTTTTCGGCATCACTCTCGCGACCGGGCTGGTGGTCGATGACGCGATCGTGGTCATTGAAAATGCCCAGCGACATATCGACCAGGACAAGACCGCTCCGCGTACCGCGACATCGGTCGCCATGGCGGAAGTGTCGAGCGCCGTCGTAGCGACATCGCTGGTGCTCATTTCCGTGTTTCTACCGGTTTCGTTTTTCCCGGGCACTACGGGAATTCTCTATAAGCAATTCTCGTTGACGATCGCATTCTCGATTGCCATCTCGCTCTTCAACGCGCTCACACTCTCGCCGGCGCTGGCGGCCATCCTGCTGCGTGGCGAAGAACACAAGTATTCCGTCTTTGATTGGACGCATATCGGATGGCTCTCGCGTGGGTACAGGAGCTTCGCTACGGGTGTTGACCGCGCGATCCGCGGAGTGGGAACTGCGTACGGCAGGGCCATTTGCAAGGTGTTGAACTATCGTTACGCCATGATCGTGCTGTTCCTGGCCGGTCTCGCCGCGACGGGCTACATGTACGTTCACGTTCCCACCGGATTTGTGCCGCAGGAAGATCAGAATTACTTCATCGTCGTGGTTCAGGCCCCACAGGGAGCCTCGCTCACCTACACGACCGATGTCGCGAAGCAAGCGGAGCAGATTCTTCGGGCCGATCCCGACGTTTTCGGTACATTTGCGGTCCCCGGCTTTTCTCTCTCTGGCGGGAGTTCGTCAAACTACGGGTTGATCTTTGCTCCCCTCAAGCCCATCGCCGAACGAAAGGGGCAAGGCCACGCGGCCAGCGACATCGTGGCGCGCGTCGCGCCCAAACTGTTCGGCGTTTCGGGCGCGATTGTGGCGGCCTTCGAGCCCCCCGCCATCAACGGCATCGGAAGCTTTGGCGGTTTCCAGTTTGAACTGCAGGACCTCGGTCGCAACACGCTCGCGGACATCGACACGGTCGCGCACCAGATCGTCTCCGGCAGCCGCCAGCGCCCGGATCTGCGAGGACTGTTTACCAGCTTTACGGCCAATGATCCACAGCAACTCGTCGAGATCGATCGCGAGAAGGCCAAGGCCATCGGAGTACCGATCAGTCAAATCACCCAAGCGCTGGGTGTATACGTGGGTTCAGAGTACGTGAATGATTTCGACTTCAATAATCGCTCCTACCGCGTTTACCTGCAGGCCGATCAGTCGTTCCGCAAGAACGCGCGGGACCTGCGGCAATATTACGTGCGTTCCGACAGCAGCGGCTTGGTGCCGCTCGGAAACATCGTCACGCTGAAGGACACCTCTGGGCCGCAGGTTATCAGTCACTACAACTTATTCCGCTCGGCGGAAATCGATGGTGCGGCGGCGCCCGGATATAGTTCCGGTCAGGGCCTGAAGGCCATGGAGGAACTGGCGAAGCGGAACATGCTGCAAGGAATGTCCTTCAGTTGGACGGGGCTGGCGCTCGAGGAAGTCGAAGCCAGCGGCAAGGCGATCATCATCTTCGGCCTCGGCATTCTTGTCGTATATCTCACGCTTTCCGCGCAATACGAGAGCTTCGCGCTGCCGTTCATCATCCTGCTCGCCGTTCCGATGGCAGTTCTGGGTGCGCTGCTTTTCGTCTCCCTGCGTGGACTGGTGGATGACGTGTATGTGCAAATTGGCCTGGTCTTGCTGATCGGGCTTTCGGCGAAGAACTCGATTCTCATCGTCGAATTTGCCGAGCAATTGGTCGGGCAAGGCCGCTCCATCACGAACGCGGCGATCGAGGCGGCCGAGTTGCGGCTGCGCCCGATCCTGATGACCTCGTTTGCATTCCTCCTCGGCGTCCTGCCGCTCTATTTCGCGACGGGTGCCGGCAAGCTCGGGCGGCATTCGGTCGGAACGGCGATCGTCGGCGGCATGTTGCTCTCGAGTGTACTCAATCTGTTCTTTATCCCGGTGCTGTACGTGATTCTCAAAACATTGCTGGTTTCAATCTCGGCCAGAAGGGCAGATGGAACCAACCAGCAATCGGAAATTGCGTAAAATGAGCGCGTGCCGGTCTCGGTGCGTTACGCTTTTCATTTCCCATCGAGAGTTCGGGTGCGCCGCCAAGGTCGGGGCTCCACCGGGTTCGGCCCCGCCGAGCGACGCGCGGTGGGATTCGCGGCGACCGACCAATTGAACTATGATTCTGCAGGGGTAGCCATATGGCCAAGCCAGTCATCCTGACCGTAGACGATGATGCTGATGTGTTGCGCGCCATCGAGCGGGATTTGCACCAGCGTTATCGAGATCGATACCGGGTCCTGCGCGCCGAGTCCGGTGTGGCTGCGCTCGACCTGCTGCGGCGGCTAAAGCAGCGGAATGATGCCGTTGCCTTGCTGTTAATCGATCATCGCATGCCGGAGATGAACGGCGTCGAAACGCTGCTCGAGGCCATGAAGGTCTATCCGCGCACCAAGCGGGTGCTTTTGACCGCCTATGCGGACACCGAAGCTGCCATCAAGGCGATTAATGCCGTCCATCTGGATCATTACCTTCTGAAGCCGTGGGATCCTCCGAGCGAGCATCTTTACCCGGTGCTCGATGACCTACTCGATGACTGGCGCGCGGATTTTCATCCTCCGTTCGAAGGAGTGCGCGTGCTGGGAACGCGTTGGTCGTCGAAATCCTACGAGGTGCGGAATTTCCTGGCGCGGAACCAGGTTCCCTACCAGTGGCTCGATGCCGACGCAGCCGACCGTGAGCCTGAAGTGAGGCGGCTGATCGAAAGCTTGAAGCGCGAGGAACTCAAGTTACCTCTGGTGTTGTTCCCGGACGGCAACTGCTTGCCGGAACCGAACTCTCAACAGATTGCTGAAAAATTGGGTTTGCGCACCCGCGCTGGGCTGGAGTTTTATGATCTGGCTATCTTGGGCGGCGGCCCGGCGGGGCTCGCGGCGGCGGTGTATGGCGCCTCGGAAGGGCTCAAGACGGTGATGGTTGAAAGGGAAGCTCCGGGCGGCCAGGCGGGATTGAGTTCGCGCATCGAAAACTACCTGGGATTTCCGTCGGGCCTGTCGGGCGCTGATCTGGCACGCCGAGCCGTGGCGCAGGCGCGACGGCTCGGAGTAGAAATTGTTTCGCCGCAAGAGGCGACGAGTCTTCGGGTCGAAGGGCCGTATCGCTACGTGCGGTTCAGCGACGGGACCGAGCTTTCCCGCCACGCGATGCTGCTCGCCATGGGCGTGCAGTGGAGGAAACTCGATGTGCCGGGGGCGGACCGGCTGCAAGGAGCCGGCGTGTACTACGGCGGAGGAACCACGGAGGCGATCTCCTGTCGAGATGAGGACGTGTACATCATCGGCGGCGCAAATTCCGCGGGCCAGGCAGCGATGTTCTTTGCCAAGTATGCGCGGCGCGTGGTGATGCTCGTGCGGGGCGATTCGCTCGCCGCCAGCATGTCGCAGTACCTCATCGATCAAATCAAAGATACCGGTAATATCCAGGTGGAATATCGCAGCCGGGTGGTGGAAGTACATGGCCAGGATCGCCTGGAAGCGATCTCGATCCTGTGCGATCAGACCGGCGATGTATCGCAGGTTCGGGCAGCGGCGTTGTTCATCTTTATCGGGGCCGAACCGCGCACGGCATGGCTGGATGGAACCGTCGAGCGGGACCCACGCGGCTTTATATTGACCGGGCCCGACCTCATGCGCGACGGCAAGCGCCCCAAGGGGTGGTCGCTCGAGCGCGACCCTGGGCTACTGGAGACCAGCGTTCCCGGACTTTTCGCCGTGGGTGACGTGCGCCACGGTTCAATCAAGCGCGTGGCTTCCGGTGTCGGCGAAGGATCGATTGCGATTCAATTCGTTCACCAATATCTAAGCAAGGTTTCATGATGCCCGATAGCGGACCAGCGAAGCCTGGAAGCGGCAGCGAAGGTGAGTCGCTGAAAGTTGCTTTGAGGAAGATCCCCATTTTTGCGGATCTGAGCGAGGAGCAGCTCGATTGGTTTGCGTCGAGCTGTGAAGATGTGCGACTGGCTTCGGGGGAAGTTCTGATTCGCGAGGGCGACCCGGCGGACGCGCTGTTCGTCCTGCTCGAAGGCGAAATGCGCGCTCGGCGGGAAAGCGCCGGGCCTGACAGTCCCATCTATATCGTGCACGCCGGACAGGTCACCGGCATGCTGCCGTTCTCGCGGATGACGGTCTTCCAGGTGGCCGGCCGGGCGTTCGGACCGTCGCGAATCGCGCGCCTTCACAAGGATCACTTTCCCGAGATGCTCGAGCGAATTCCGCAGCTGACGCCTCGGCTGGTCAACGTGCTGGCAGACCGGATCCGCGACGTGAGCCGCGCCGACCAACAGCGCGACAAGCTTACGGCGCTCGGAAAACTTTCCGCCGGGCTGGCGCATGAGATGAATAATCCGGCTTCGGCGGCGCGCCGGGCGGCCGAGGGCCTGCGACAATGCACGCGCGATCTGCGCCAGGCTAACGCCAAGCTGGACGGGGTCGCGTTGTCGCCCGAGCAACGCTCGTTCCTTGCGGAGTTCGAAGACCAAGTCATCGAGAAGCTGACATCCGCGCCGGCTTTGGATTCACTGGTCGAGAGCGACCGTGAAGATGAAATGACGACTTGGCTCGAGCAACATGGGCTTCGGAACGCTTCGAGGTTCGCTTCCGGACTTGTGGAGGCAAATGTGGAGAGGGACGCGTTGGAGCGTCTGATCGGCAAGTTCGATGCCCAGGTGCTCCACGACGCTCTTACCAGAATTGTCGCCGCGGTGAGCGCGGAAAGATTGACGCGCGAAATCGAAGCCACCACTGGACGCATCTCAGAACTGGTTCGAGCGGTCAAAGAGTATTCCTACATGGACCAACAATCGGAGCAGGAGATCGATATTCATCAAGGCATCGAGAGTACGCTGACTATGTTGAAGTTCCGGCTCAAGAAGGGCGTCAACGTCACCCGTCAGTACGACAAGACGCTACCGCGACTGTTCGCAAACGGAAGCGAGCTGAACCAGGTGTGGACCAATCTTGTCGACAATGCGATTGATGCCATGGGCGGCAAAGGGGAGTTACGCATTCGCACCTCGAGGGAGCTGGATATGCTGCTGGTCGAAATCATCGACAACGGTCCGGGTATTCCGGAAGACGTGAAAGCCCACATTTTCGAGCCGTTCTTCACGACCAAGGAAGTCGGAGAGGGTACTGGTCTTGGCTTGGACACGGTGTACCGTATCGTTCGCAGTCATCACGGCGAAATTATTTTTGATTCCAAGCCAGGTGAGACGGCTTTCCAAGTACGGCTTCCCCTCAAGCAGCCCAAAGCAGTGAAACAGTGACTCTCTCGGAACCCCTCGATCAGGTCCAGGACGTCACAGCTTAAACCCGAATCCCGAGCGCGAACGGCTGCGACTACCGATTCGGCGTCTCCGTCTGTGCATCGACCCGCAAGCCTGCCGGAGCTCGCCCGCCCCAGTTGCCGAGCGACGATGCCGATCACCCGCTTCCAGTCGTTCCTGAAGGCGAGCACCCCCGCGCCTCTTGCTGCGGCTTGCGAGGGAATAAATATGGTTGATATCCGGTCTGGAAACTTGAGAGTCTAATACCCGCATGCAGGACGAGACGGGCGGGCGAAGCGAGGCCGGGGGTTTTGAGGAGCTCATACTGCCGCATCTAAATGCGGCCTATAACCTTGCCCGCTGGCTGGTCCGCGATCGGCACGACGCCGAGGATATCGTTCAGGAGGCTTATCTTCGCGCGTTTAAATTCTTTGGCAGCTACCAGGGAGGAGACTCCCGCGCCTGGGTGCTCAAGATCGTACGCAATACCAGCTATTCGTTTTTGGAAAAGAATCGCCCCGCAGAGCTGGCCGAGCAATTTGACGAGACCCTTCATACGACCGACACTCGCCAGCCCGACGCGGAAACCGCCCTCTTGCAATCGGTTGAGAGTCGCATGCTGCGCGAGGCGCTCGAGGAATTGCCCGTGAATTTTCGCGAGGTCCTGGTCCTACGCGAACTCGAGGGGCTGTCTTACAAGGAAATCGCCGCGGTGATGGAACTGCCCATCGGCACGGTGATGTCGGGTCTGGCCCGCGGGCGCGCCCAGTTGAGGGAGCGCCTGATGCGGGCGGGCTACCAGGAGGAGCAACGTGGTCCACGAAGATAACGAGCGCTTGCTCAACGGTTACTTCGATGGCGAGCTCGACTTGATTCGCAGCGTCGAATTCGAGGAGCATCTGAGGACCTGCCCGGACTGCGCCCGGCAGTTCCACGACCAGCAAGCGATCCGCCAGCGCTTGCGGGAAGCGAATCTCTACGAACGGGCGCCACAGAGCCTCAGAGCTCGAATCCGCGCTCAGCTTCCGCGCGAGGCCCAGTCGAAACCCGCTGTCAAACCCCGCTCCCCGGCCCTCGAGTGGCTTGCCATCGCCGCCGCCATCGTCATCGCCGTGGTTCTCGGCACGAGAGTGATTATTCCCAATATTCGCGGTCACGAGCAAACGAACTTGCTCTCCCAGGAGATCGTCGCAAGCCACATCCGCTCGCTCCAACCGGGCCACCTGTTCGATGTGCAATCGACCGACCAGCACACCGTGAAGCCCTGGTTCGACGGTAAACTGGATTTCGCGCCGCCCGTCGTGGACCTTGCGGATCACGGTTTCCCGCTCGTGGGCGGCCGGCTCGACTACCTCGAGAATCGCACAGTCGCCGTACTGGTTTATGGCAGAAAATTGCATGTCATCAATCTCTTCATCTGGCCCGCGTCCCAGGAAAGCATCTCTCCGGTTCCGGTCGAGACGGTTCAGGGATACAACGTGTTATCGTGGAAGAAAAACGGCTTCCAGTTTCGGGCCGTCTCGGATTTGAACGTGGACGAGCTTCGCGAATTTGTGCGTCTCGCGACACCCTAAGAACCCCGGCCAAGCGGCCCCATGGGGTCGTGGCTCGACCCTCGTTTTGAGACTCCCTCTCGCGGCAATCACCTCTGACCCGAACTTCCAGAGGAGCCTCGACCTAAAACGGTTCTCAGCACCCGAGCTCGCCCCGGAAGCCGCCGTGTTCGGACTCCTCAACCATCCTGACCAGTTCCCAGTTCGATCGAGGAGGAGGAGCTTCCCGGACCCGAGGCGTATAGCAGGAGCTAGCTCTCCGCCCGTGGCGGCGAATCCCTGGATTTATCTTTGCTTTTTATTCGCCTGTATCGAATCCGCCGCACGCAGTTGAGAGTATTGCCGCGGGCCGCCGAAATGCGTAGTATGTGGTTCTCTGGGGGTGGCCGTGGCTTCTACCGTCTGGAAGGGGTATATCTCGTTCGGCTTGGTCTCGATTCCGGTCAGCCTGACGCCCGCTGCCCGAACCGAACGCATTAGCTTCAATCAGCTCCATAAAGTGTGCCACTCGCGACTCAAGCAGCCTCTGTTCTGCCCCACCTGCAATCGCGCGGTTGAACGCTCAGAAGTCGAGAAGGGATACGAGTACGAGAAAGACCAGTATCTCCTGTTCAGCGAAGAGGAGCTCAAACAGATCGAGCCTGAATCCGCTCGCACGATGGACATACTGGAGTTCGTCAAGCTAGCTGAGGTAGACCCCCTCTTCTTCGATGCCAGCTACTATGTAGCGCCCGAACAGGCCGGCGTGCATGCCTATCGTCTGTTGCTCGAGGCCATGCTGAAATCAGGCTATGCAGCCATCGCCAAACTCACCATGCACAGTCGCGAAAACATCGTCATCATTCGTGCCCGCAAAGAAGGGCTCAGCTTGCATACCATGTATTATTCGAACGAGGTCCGCCCCGCGGCCGACCTCAGCACAGACAAGAGCGAAATCAAAGAACAGGAACGAACGCTCGCACTGCAACTCATCGAAAGCCTGGCTGCTCCATTCGAGGCCGGCAAGTATCACGATACGTACCAGGAGGGCCTGCGCACCCTGATTGCGGCGAAGTCGAGCGGGCAACACGTTGTGGCTCGACCCCAGGTTCCGAGGGCTCCTGTCATCGATCTCATGGCTGCTCTAAAGAAGAGCTTGGAACAGAAGGCGCAACCGGCAGCGGAGAAGACGACACTGCTCCGCGCTGTGCCAAAAAAAGAAGAGGCTCCGAGGAGAGGACGAAAGGTCGGTTAGGGGGCCAATCCCCAGACTGGCGTGGGTGTAACAGCAATGTATGGTGCCCAAGAGAGGACTCGAACCTCCACTCCCTTGCGAGAACTAGCTCCTGAAGCTAGCGCGTCTGCCAATTCCGCCACTTGGGCTCTCGACTCGATCAAGCGAGGTTCACCCATATTGCCGCGTGGCCGATGGTTTGTCAACGAAGCACACTACGCGAAACAATTCAGCCACCATTATTGACCGGCGTCGCTCCCAAATCTAAATTCGTGTGCGGAGCCGCCGGAGCAAAGGAGGGCCAGGTCATGGCAACCACCCGCGCGATGATCGAACGCCGCCGTTCGAGTCGTGTTTCAATCCGCATCCCGGTCAAGGTCTTCGGCGACGGCGATCACGGCCAACTGCTCGATACGGCTGCCGAGGCAATCGCCGTGAGCCGCTTCGGCGCGCTGATTTGCGTCTCGATCTCGCCTGCTCCTGGATCCCGCGTTGAACTTCTGAACCGCCTCTCGCAAGAAACTCGGGAATTTCGCGTCGTTCGCGTCAGCGATCCGAGAGAGGACGGCCTGTTCGAACTGGGCGTCGAAATTCTCTACCCTACGCGAAATTTCTGGGGCATACAGTTCCCCGATGAGCGCTACTGCGCTTGACTCCCGCCGCACCCTTTAGTGCTATAATCCCGCCCAATCGACCGAATCGGCCCGCACGGGCTCGCTAACAAGTGGAATTCTCCAGATGACCCGCGGGCTGGGGGGAGGTAGTCTGGAAATGCTTCACACTACGTTGATGGCGCTTTCGGTTTCCTGGGGAGTCGTGACGGGACTGCTGATCTGCATGCTGATCTATCGCAGCACGCTCGAGACTCGTGAGGAGGACCAACTCTTCCTCGATGCCGCGGGGGAATCGATGGCCAGCGAACAGCGGGCCCTCGTCGCTCGGATCGAAAAGCTCAGCCGCCCGATAGTGGCGCTGATCGTTGTTTCCGGCTCGCTGCTCACAGCCATGGCGGGGCTTTGGCTCTGGCAGGGGTTCCAGAACTTCTAATCAGTGGCATGACGGCTACTCCGCTCGGGCCGGATCGGGGCTCGCTATGGGGAGTCCTGTGCCGGCGCCTGCGGGCGAGGCTGCGCCTGTGCGGGTTTGCCTGCAGGACGAATTTCCGACGTATGGTTGTGTACGATCAGCCAGTTCTCACCTAGCTTGGTCAGGATCAGAGTCGTCTGGCCGAGGACCGAGAACGGTTTCCCGTTGAGCGCCGATTCGAAGTCCCATTGATAGGATGCCCAGGCCACATCCCCATGATTGAAGATGAATGTGTTGCGCCGGATGAGCTGCATCCCCTGAAACGCCGCGCGCTCGCGTTCGTAGACGGCAGCATAGTTCTGCCAACCGACAACGGGCGGCTCGTAGGCACTGCTGACGAAGGTCACGTTATCCGCATAGTATTTGTGCATGGCCTCGACGTTGCCCACCTGAAATGCTCCGAGCATCTCTCCGATGTCGTGATCGATTTCGTCGGCCACCGGACTGGACGCAGCCGGCATCTGCTCGGAACGATCCGCGGCCGCCGGCTTTTGTTGCCTCTGCTCGCCCGAGACGCCCGCCGCGAGGGCGAAGCCGAGGACTCCGGCGACGAGGCAGATCGAATAGCGAACATAGGCGAATCCCCAACATTCTTCGGTCATCGGCGTTCTCTCCAGAATCGGCTGGCAGCATAGCATGAAGATGAAACCGCGCGACGAGCAGAAGACCGAGCGTGTGTCCGAATAGCGCACAGCCGCTCACGGGGATCGAGCGCGGCCCCTCGGCAACGAAACCTCGTCCGAGAGGCGCTCCATCAGGGATTGACAACGACACTCCGCGTCACGACCCCAGGCGAGTTCATGGGCCCGCTCGGGGGTGTTCCTCCTCGCGAGCCCTAGCCGTCGCGGGCGACGCGGAAACCATAGTCCGCGTACCGGTATTCGGGAGGGATGCTCGAGCGCGCCGAACAGCGCGAAACCTTCGTGTAGTGCCGCCAGGACCCGCCGCGCGAGGCTCGCCGCGATCCGCCGGATGGACCCCGCGGATTGCGCTCCGCCGCTACGCGGTAATAATCCGCGCCGAACCAATCCGCGCACCATTCGTGCACATTGGCACCGATATCAAAAATACCGTAACGGTTGCACTCTGCCCGCCCGACCGGCTCGGGCCCCGTCTTCCATCGCGCCGCGTAGTTCGCAAGCGATTCCGGCGGATCGTCGCCCCAGGGATATTGCCTTTGCTCGAGCCCTCCCCGAGCGGCGTGTTCCCACTCCGCTTCGGTCGGCAGCCGGTAGCGGCGTCCCGTTATCCCGCTGAGCCATTCGCAGTACGCGGCGGCGTCAAACCACGAAGCCGCAACGACAGGCTGGTCGGGATTCGAGAAATGGGGATCCTGCCAATGGAGCGGCTTCTCTCGTTTCGTCGCGGCGACAAACCGCCCGTACTCGGCGTTCGTTACCT
>DATMRE010000109.1:0-43405 GCA_035566475.1 Verrucomicrobiia bacterium
AACTCGCCCAAGTCTTTCCACGTCGTCCTGGCATACCAGGTCGCCAATCTGCCCTCGAGTGATATCCCGCGATAGGGTTTCCTTGTTGACTGAGTCATATCCAACTCCTTTCATCTACTAGTTGGTCAAGGAGACGATGAGCCCCCAAACCAGAAGTCCCGCACCGACGCCGATGATGCTGTAGGGCAGGGGCTTCGATGCGAGAAGTCCAATTCCATAACCGATGATTCCACAACCAGGGATAACGAGCAGGAAGGCGGCGGTTTTCGGGCCATTTCGTATCCAATGCCTCGTCATCTCGGGGTCTTTTTCCGGGTGATATGTGTGGGACGTGGTTTCGATCATACTTTTTTCTCCTTTCGGGCTAATTTAGGATGTCTTGCCGCTTTGCTCGCATCCACCTTTGACTTGAGCATGTTCTTTCGCAGTTCCGTCGGTCCGCCTCTCAAGCCGCCGGTATCGCGCTTGATGTCGGACAGCAAACCCTTAGAGAACCGTGTAGAGCAAGCCTTGCGCCGCTCTCGGAGGGTAGTCGCCATCTCATAGGGATGCATGGGGCGCTCCCACAGGAGCAGCACTTGTTATCCTGCATCGAGTATCTGGTTCCTTATACTCGTATACAAGTATACAACAATAAACGAGGACGTCAAGCGCCAGCGCTGCTGTGCCCGACTCGAGCGGCACTCTGCTTGCGGGAAGTGGCGTCTCGGCGTATGTTCACTCGATGAAAGGAGACGAACAAGTCATCCGCGATCTGATAGCAGCCTGGCAACGTGCTACGGCAGAAGGCAATCTGTCGAGACTCCTTACCTTGATGTCGAACGATGTCGTCTTTCTCACCGCCGTCCAACCGCCCATGTCCAAAGACGCCTTCGCAGCAGCCTTCCAGGCAATGCTTACGCACGTGCGCATCGAATCTAATTCCGAGATCAAGGAAATCCGCGCGTTCGGCGATTGGGCTTATTTGCTGGAGTCACCTCTCGGTCAGCGTTACACCGCGCAAGGAGGGCAAGCCCGTCGACCGCGGCGGGTACACCCTCTCAATTTTCAGCCCGATGGCGCATGGAAACTCGCTCGCGACGCGAACATGCTTGCCGTCGAAACCTCGGCTTCCGACTGATGCCGCCAGATGCTCATGGAACTGAATGAGTCTACGTTGTCGCGCCTCAGATCACAGCTGACGGTCTTGCCGCTAATTCTAGGTGACGCCACGACCGATGCGCTGCAACGGAGGCCGGCATTGGGGAAGTGGTCAGTGCATGAGAACCTCGCCCACCTCGCTCGGTACCACGAAGTGTTCATCGGTCGTCTTAAACGGATGCTCGTCGAGGAAGCACCGAATGTGGGAAGGTACCAAGCCGAAGAAGACCCAGACTGGTGGCAGTGGCCAGAAAGGTCTCCAGAAGACGTGCTTGGCAGGCTGAAGGCGCTCCGAGCCGACCTCGTTCAACTCGTTGAGTCCCTAGAGGACTCTCAACTCGCGCGCGTAGGAGTGCACCCGCTGCTGGGTCCCATGCCGATCCCGCTTTGGCTTGAATTTTTTCTGTTGCACGAGGGACATCACCTCTACACGATCATGAAGTTCCTACCGAAGAAAACCGGCTGACAGTGTCCGTACCGAGAACACCGCCGGTTCAAATAGGCAGAGTCTACGATCATTCGAGTTATTCGGAAAATCACAGTTGCTGAAATCTGGCTTCGGAATTTCTGTGAAGTATTGTAGATTCTCCCCGTGCCGGACAGGAGATATTGTTCGAGACGATGATGCAGTCGGATTTTCGATTGGCAATGACTAACGATTGGGGAGGATAACCGTGGCTGCTCCGGTTCGTCGCGTCGTCACGGGGAAAGATGCGACAGGGAAAGCAATCTCAATCATCGATGCAGTGGCCGCCAACGTACACGTGCGCCCGGAAACAGGAATTACGAATACGGTCCTTTGGGTCACCGATCACGCTCCGGCCGATCTTTCCGATTCAGTCGACGCCGGCGGCCAAAAGGTTGGTATTGTGCCTCCACCGAACGGCACGATCTTCAGAGTGATCGAGTTGGCGCCGGAAAAGGACCTGAAGAGCGACTATGAGACCAGGCTCGGCCTCGTCCGGGGTCTCGGTCTCGCGCCGGAAGGGCCGTCGCGTGAGCATCCCCGAGATCCGGGCATGCACCGAACGAAGACGATTGACTACATTGTGATTTTGTCAGGCGAGGTTCGAATGCTACTGGACGATACCGAGATTCACTTGAAGGCGGGCGACGTGGTCGTGCAACGCGGCACCAATCACGCTTGGGTGAATCGCGGAGACGAGCCATGTAGGATCGCTGTCGTCCTGGTAGACGCCACGGACTGATTTTGCAGCTCGAGCAACGAAGCGGCAAACTGAGAAGTTTCCGTTTCGGGAAGTTTCCCACCCGTCGTGAGCATGTCCATCGGCCGAGCGCATCCAAGCGAACTGGAATCGCGAGGTCACTTCGGCCGTTCGGCCTGAGACCATTGACCCTTGCGGTATGGTGCCAATTTGATTTCTGTTTTTCGCAAGAAGCAGAGCCGACGGGAACAACGAGACATGATGGACAGCCGGGGATCGAGATACAATTCGACGATTCGTGGCGGATCGATGGGAGGAGCGACACAATGCCCCGCGAACTGAGGATCAAGGTGAACGAGCGATTGTGGACGGTCGCCGCCACTCCGGATACGCCGCTCTTGTATGTGCTTTCAAACGAACTACTCCTCCGTGGACCGCGGTTCGGCTGCGGTCTCGCCCAGTGCGGCTCCTGCTCGGTGCTTGTTGATGGCATCGAAATCCGCGCCTGTGTGACGCCGGTTGCGACTGTCGAAGGCAAATCGGTGACGACGCTCGAGGGGCTGGCGGTGTGGTACGCGAAGCAGAATGGACTTTCAAAACCTCCCGCGCTGCACCCCGTTCAGCAGGCATTCATCGACGAACAGGCGCTTCAGTGCGGCTACTGTTACAACGGCATGATCATCAAGGCCGCCGAGCTCTTGTCGAAAGTCCCACGACCGACCGAAACGCAAATCCGCTCCTCGATGAATGGCCACCTGTGCCGATGCGGGACGTACCCCCGAATCACGAAGGCGATCGAGCGCGCCTCGCGAACGGTGTCGGGGGTGAGCAGATGAGTCCCGTTTTCGGCGCTACGGAGTTTCCCCGTCGCGATTTGCTGAAGGCCGGGGGGGTGCTGATCATTGGCTGCATTCTCGCCGGAGCGTCGTCCGCTCAGGTCGAGGTGGATGCTGTAGCATTCGCCGCCGGCCCGGACCAGCCCGATCTGAAGCGGCTGGACACGTGGATCGCGATGCACGCCGATAACACCGCGACGATATTCATTGGCTTCGTCGAGCTCGGTCAAGGCTGCTCGACAGCGCTGCTCCAGATCGCGGCCGAGGAGCTCGATCTGGACATGCGGCAGGTCAAGTCGGTCCGGCTGGACACGAACCTGACGCCCAATCAGGGAGCTACGGCGGCAAGCGCGTCGATCAGCAGGGGCGGCCCGCGGATTCGGGCAGCCGCCGCCGAAGCACGACTCGCTCTTCTCACGCTTGCGTCCAAAAAGTTGAAAACGCCGGTGGAGCGGCTCTCCGTGTCGCGAGGAATTGTGTCGGTCGTCGACAACCCGAAACAGTCGGTCACCTACGGCGAACTCGTAGGTGACAAGCCGTTCAACGTGCCGTTCACCGGTAGAGCCCCACTGAAACCGGCCAGTGAATACAAACTCGTCGGTACGCGGGTTCCGCGCAACGATCTACCCGACAAGGTCAGTGGCAAATATGTCTACATGCAGCATGTGCGAGCGCCTGGCATGCTGCATGGCCGTGTGGTACGCCCGCGCGGCCAGAGCGCCTACGGAGCCGGAGCGAAGGTGATGAACATCGAGGAAAGCTCCATCCAGAACATCCCGGGCGCCCGGATTGTACGCCGGAACGATTTCGTCGGCGTCGTCGCTCCGCGCGAGTGGGACGCAATCCTCGCCGCCCGGCAACTGAAACTGACCTGGGACACGACGCCTCGACTGCCGGGTAACTCCGGCCTCCATGAGCAGATGCGCGCGGCCAAGACGATCGATCTGGTCGTAAAAGAGAGTGGTGATGTGGCACCGGCGTTCGAACGGGCCGCGCACGTCGTCTCGCAGACCTACCGTGGTCCTTACCAGTCGCATGCACCGTTCGGCCCGAACTGCGCGCTCGCGCAGGTCACTGCAGATTCCGCGCTGGTTATGTGCTCGACGCAAAACGCCTACGAAACGCGCGCGGACCTCTCGCGTCTGCTCGGAATACCCGTCGGCAAGGTGCGGGTTCAGTACTACGAAGGCTCTGGAACTTTCGGCCACAGTTGTTACGACGACGCAGCGCAGGCGGCCGCGATCATGTCTCAAGCGACTGGCAAGCCGGTCCGCGTTCAGTTCATGCGTTGGGATGAACACGGGTGGGACAACTACGGCCCCGCGCATCTTGCTGAGATACGCGCCGGCATCGACCGGGACGGCAAGATCGTGGCGTATGAATACCACGGCTGGCAGCATACCTGGATCGCCACGGAAACCTCCGAGCAGCTGGCCAGCGGGACCCCGGCTCGCGAGACTTCCGGACCCGTGGCGCAGGTGCTCACGCCGTTCAATTTGGGTTCGATGTACGACATTCCCAACGTGCGGCTGGTGAATCACCGGGTGCCGGGAATAGATGGATACCTCAAGGGGTCGTACCTGCGCTCGCCATTGGACATCTCTGTTTCCTTTGCCTCGGAACAGACGATCGACGAGCTCGCTTATCTTGCGGGTATCGATGCGTTCACTTTCCGGCAACGCAACATCACGCATTCGCGCTGGCTGGGGGTTCTCAATGCTGTCGCCGAGGCCGCCCACTGGACACCCCGAAGGGCCGCCTCGAACCTTTCGGACGCAAAAGTGGTGACTGGACGTGGAATCGCGGCCGGCACCCATCTCACGTCGTATGGCGCCGCGGTCGCCGAGATCGAGGTGAACAAGGAGACGGGTCAGATCCTTGCACGACACATGTACGGCGCGCTCGACGCCGGGCTCGCCATCAATCCGGGGTTCGTTGAAAATCAGATCAGTGGAATGCTGATTCAGGCCACCAGTCGAATCCTGAAGGAAGAGGTGACGTTCACGGACACGAACGTCACGAGCCTCGACTGGAACGGCTATCCGATCCTGCGGTTCGAAGAATACCCCGAGGTCACCCCGATCGTTGTTCAGCGCATGGATCAGAAATCGACCGGCGCGGGCGAGGAGCTGACGGGTCCTGCGGCGGCGGCGATCGCGAACGCTCTTTTCGATGCGACCGGCGTGCGGCTCCGGGAATATCCGATGACTCCCGATCGCGTTCACGCTGCGCTCGGTCGCTCTTAGGCCAGACTCGCCTCCTCACGATCCAACCGCTGGCCTCTTTTATCAATTCGTCTTACCGACCCGGCCATCGGTCCAGGGAGATCTTCGACCTGCACTGTACCGTGTTCACGGTGTCGGGCAAACCCGGGGAGGCTCCGTTGGCTGCAATCGCGCCTACCGCGGGAAGCGATCTCGCGACCCGCTGCCATCGACCGAAGCGTATTCGTCTCATCCCTTGGATACCGATGGATACCGACCTCCGCCCCAGAATTCTCCCCCTTGGATCTAGACGCGGACTCCTCTCCACCTTCAACCGCTCGTCGGGCACACGTCGCACAACTGAGGCCTTGCTCGCAGGCTATGCCTGTCGTCTGGTGACGCGCTCCGGCTGTTGAATTAAACAGTTTCAAATGAGCAGATGTTGACTCTGAGTGTCCTTCGTCAGATGCAAGTTCCCGGTTCCTTGCGCGGCGCGACGCTACCCCCATAGAATCGCTTGCGTGACACTGCTCGCGTGCCTCTCGCGTGCCGGCTTGACGCGCACGCGCACCCGTGAGAGTGTCATGCGCGGGCCCGGAGACCCTCGGAGGCTCTGGTCCTCTAGATTCAGCGATTGCTGCCTATGCGTCCCTCGCAAATTCGCAACCTCGTCGGGATGGCGGTGCTGTTGCTCATCGCGATCCGGGTGGTCACGACGGCCGCCAATTTCATCATCGAATACAACTGGTGGCGAGAGGTCGGACAAGCCAGTACGTGGATCAGCATGCTGTGGTACAGCATCGCTCCAGCCACGGCGGGCGCCGTGGTGGCCTTCATCGCGCTATGGGTGGCCCATGCGAGGGGGTTGCACTTCACCGGCGTCCGCCGGCGGGATTTTCGCTTCTACTCCCGCGCTATCGCCGTGGGACTTGCGTTGGTGGCGATCATATTCGCCTCGGCCTCGATTGACAATTGGACGGTCATGCGCTTCTTCGGTTCGCGGGGAGTCACTCTCGCTGCCGGCGCCTGGAAGGATCCGCTTTTTTCGCGCACCCTGCCGTTCTACTTGTTCGATCTGCCTTTCTATTCAGAACTGCTCGGGTTTGTCTTTGTTCTGGCGATTCTCTCGGCCCTGGTCTTCTGGGCCACTGCCCGAGGGTGGCAGCTGGCCGAACGTCTTCGCCTCGATCGGCTGAGCGGCAAGTCAACTCTTGATTTGGGGCCCCAAACACTCCTGCTGCCCGGCGCGGGCCGCTCGGGCTTTGTCCGCGCCATCGCCGTGATTCTGCTCGTTGGTTTGGCTGCCTGGGTCTTTCTCGGCAACTACGAACTTCTATTTAACTCTCACGCCTTCATGACGGGCGCCGATTACGTGGATGAAAAGGTTACCCTCCCTCTGCGCTGGTTCCTCATTGTTGCCGCTCTCGCGGCGCTCCCGTTGGTCTGGACGTTGAGATACATGAAGGCATTCGTTCTTGTGATGGGCTTCTTCATCCTGCAGCTGGTATTGCCGGGCATCGTTAGCGCCGTCTATGTGCGACCGAATGAGATCTCGATCGAACGGCCGTACATCGAGCGCCACATCCAGGCCACTACCGATGCCTTCGGACTGAATCGCCGTTCGACCGAACGCCCCTTCGCGGTTTCCGGACAGGAGAAGGTCGATGCTGTGCAGGATGCCACGCTTCTCGATAATATTCGCCTGTGGGACCTGCGCGCCTATAAAGCAACCATCACTCAGATCCAGGCATTACGCCCGTATTACACTTTCCCCGATACGGACGTTGATCGGTATATCATCAACGACCGCATCAAGCAGGTCTTGCTTTCCCCGCGCGAAATTGACGTCAACCAGTTGTCTGCCGAGGCCAGTCAAAGCTGGATCAATCCACGGTTCATTTATACGCACGGCTTTGGCGTCGTCGTATCGGAGGTCAACAAGATTACGCCCGACGGTCTGCCAAGCCTGCTCATCGAGAACGCCCCTCCTGAAGTTAAATCTCCGGGATTCAGACTCACGCGACCAGAGATCTACTACGGCGAGAGCACTCAGGATCCAGTGTTTGTTCATACCGCCCGCGAGGAATTCGATTATCCCTCCGGCGACCAGAACAAATATTCGACCTATGGGGGATCGGGAGGCTTTCCTGTTCGCTCCCTTCTACAGAGAACTGCTGCCGCGATATCGCAGGGCGAGCCGAACGTTATTTTCACGGGCTATCTGACCGGACAGAGCCGCATGATGATCTATCGCAATGTGAAGGAAAGATTGGCGCATCTGGCCGGCTTCCTGCACTGGGACCCGGACCCTTACCTCGTGATCTCTGACGACGGGAAGCTGGTTTGGATGGTGGACGGCTACACGACGTCTCTCTCCCATCCCTATTCGGCGACGTTACCGGTAACCGGGCTTGAGGAGGAGGCCAATTATATTCGCAATGCGGTGAAGGCTACCGTCGATGCCTACACGGGGGAAATTTCCTTGTATGTATTTGATCCGAGCGACCCCATCATCGAGGCTTTCGAGACGTTGTTCCCGAAACTATTCCGCCCTGCTTCCGAGATGCCCGCCGACCTGCGCCGACATGCCCGCTATCCGGAGGTTCTATTCCGCACGCAGGCTGAGGCCTACCGCATTTTTCATATGCGTGATCCGCAAGTGTTCTACAACAAAGAAGATATATGGGAGATCGCGCATAGCCTGTCGAACCAGTCCGGACAACCTACCCCGATGCAGCCGACCTACGTCGTGGCAACCTTGCCAGGCGAGAAGGAACCGGAATTTCTGCTGATCCTGCCTTTCACCCCGAGGGGCAAAGACAATTTGATCGGGTGGATGGCTGCCCGCTGTGACGGGGATCAACTAGGAAAGCTGGTTTATTTTCAACTCTCGAAGCAGCAATTGGTGTACGGCCCCATGCAAATTGAGTCGCGCATTGATCAGGACCAGAACATTTCCAAGGATCTGAGCCTGTGGAACCAGCAAGGCTCGCGCGTTCTGCGCGGAAATGTCATTGCTTTGCCGGTGACTCACGGCTTCCTCTACGTCGAGTCCATTTACATCCAGGCGAACGAAGCCCGTATGCCACAGGTCAAGAAGGTCGTACTGGCCATGGGCGACCGGCTGATCTATCGAGATACGTTCGATGAGGCTCTGGCCGAGCTAACGGGCACTCCTGTGCTCGCCGCGGCCGCCGCACCGGCGGTTAAATCCACTCCTGCGGCGCCTGAGGCGGTCACCGCGAAAGATCTACCCGCACTTGCCGAACGCCTCAGCCATCTTCGGGAGCAGGCCGAACGACTGGCTCGGGACCTTGACACGCTAGAAAAAGAAACACGCAAGAAATAGACCTGAGATACGAGCGACGCTCGACGGTGTGATCCAGGCGACCCTGAGTCGAGACTGCCCGAGGCTCGCCGAATTCAAGAACACGCCTGCTCTTGTTCCCGCCGAGGGCGAGTGATTGAGAACGATCCGGGCAAAGACTCAGGATCCGAGATCGTCACCACGGCAATGGAAGATATTCAATCGCCGCTTCGACCCCCACCTGAGCTCCGCTCGGTCGATATGTCCCGGGCACCCCCCTGAGCCCGCTCCGCCAGGCGCGTGACTCATGGGATCAATTTCGTGGGTCGACCAGGCGCCCGATAGCGAACAAGATCGTGCCGAAGCCAGGTTGACTCGGCCGGTGCGCAACGGCTGAGCTGGGCCTCCACTGGTTCGTGGTTGATTCCCGGAGTTGACGCGCCGCGGACGCAGGCATATAGTTTCGCCGTTCGTCAGAGTTGACGATTGGAGGGAGCCATGACTAAGAGGTTATTGATGGTGCTTACAGCGCTGGCAGTGGTGATCGGGATCACCTCGGCGCAGAGCGCCAAGACGGTGTTGCAGAATGCCACCGAGGCCATGGGAGACGTAAAATCGATCCAGTATTCCGGCACTGGCCATTACTACTCGCTGGGACAGAATTTCAGCACAAACTCGGCCTGGCCGGACTCGATCATCATCAGTTATGCCCGAACGATCGACTACTCGGCCCGCTCCTCGAAGGAGGAACTCACCCGCACGGACACGAATCCGCCAGCAATCGGCGGCGGAGCTCGCTTCAGCGGCGAGCAGAAACAGGTCAACCTGGTCAGCGGGTCCTACGCCTGGAACCAGCCCGGCAGCACGCCGCAGCCAGCGGTGGCGGCGGCCGACGAGCGGCTGCTTCAGATCTGGCTGAGCCCGCACGGATTCCTGAAAGCCGCGATGGAGAACAATGCGACCACCAAGTCGGCCAAGAGCGGCACGATGGTCTCGTTCATGGCCATGGGCAAGTTCAAGGTGAATGGCACGATCGACAACCAGAACATGGTGACCAGAGTCGAGACGTGGATTCCCAATCCAGTCCTCGGAGATATGCACGTTGAGACCAAGTACTCCAACTACAAAGATTTCGGCGGAGTCAAGTTCCCGACCTCGATCGTCCAAGCGCAGGGAGGACATCCGGTCCTCGATCTTACCGTGACCAGCGCCCAGCCCAATTCCGCGAACGAGCTCTCCGTGCCGGACGCCGTGAAACAAGCGACCCCGCCCCCGGTTGTCGTGAAGTCACAGAAGATGGCCGACGGTGTCTGGTTCCTCGGCGGCGGCACGCACAACAGCGTTCTCGTCGAATATCCTTCCTATCTGGTGATGGTCGAGGCGCCCTTGAACGAAGAGCGCTCGCTAGCCCTGATCGCGGAGGCCAAGAAGCTGGTTCCGGACAAACCGATCAAGTACCTGGTGAACACGCACCACCATTTCGACCACTCCGGCGGCGTGCGTACCTATGTCGAGGAGGGCGCGATCATCATCACCAACGCGATGAACAAGCCGTTCTACGAAGCGGCCTGGAAGGCGCCTCGCACGTTGGCTCCGGACAAACTGGCACAGAATCCGAAAAAGGCTGAGTTCGTGACAGTGAAGGAGAAGTACGTTCTGGCCGACGGAGCTCGAACCCTCGAGATCCATCACCTGCAGGGCGAAACCCACAATGAGGGCATGCTGATCGCGTATCTGCCGAAGGAGAAGATCCTGATCGAAGCGGACGATTACACTCCCTCCGCCCCCAACGCGCCTCCGCCGCCCATCAACGTCTCCCGCAGCCAAAATCTATATGCCAACATCCAGCGACTGAAGCTGGACGTGGATGCGATTGCCCCGCTCCACGGCGACGTGTCGAACTTGGCCGCGTTGATGAAAGTGACCGGGGGGTCGTAAGACTCCCTACCGCGCCTCATCGAGTCCGGCAGAGGAAGGAGTGGGCCAGATTGAATCTGGCCCACTACCGGCTCGAGATATTCCGCCGCCACGTGAGCGTCTGTTTGCCTATCGATCACTCGCCCTCTGAGGCTCTCCCTTTCTCTCAATCCCAGGCCGCCAGGGGAGCGATCCGGCAATTGTGCCAGTCGAAACCGGATCCGCTCAGCCGGGATTGTCATCGACCCACCAGGCTCGACTTCCCTACGGTTTTCGCTCTTCCGCGACCGCCATGCCGTCGGACGGCAGCCAATAGGTCGCGAGGACCGGAATCAGGAAGAGAATTGCGAGCGGAGAGGTGACCATACCTCCCACCACCACGCGAGCAAGCGGCTGCTGGGCCTGCACGCCGATCCCCGTTGACACGGCCGCGGGGAGCAAACCCAGGCCCGCGGCGGCGCAGGCCATCAAGACCGGCCGCATCTCGCCCAGGCAACCGCGCTCGATCGCGCCGAGCATCGATTGCGAGTCCTTCTCCTTGCGGCGAATGCCCGAAACGAGCACGACGCCTCCGAGCGTACACACTCCGATCACCGAGGCGAAACCGACCGCAGCGGAGATGCTGAACGGCGTACGCGTCAACAGCAGCGAGAAAACACCGCCTATTTCGGCGAATGGAAGAATCGTCAGGACCAGCAGCGCGTGGCGCAGAGAATTAAACGCCGTGAACAGGAGTCCGAAAACTATCAGCAAGCTGATGGGGACAATCACGAGGAGGCGCCGCTGCTCCTTCCGCAGGCTGTCGTATTCCCCAGCCCATTCCAGGTGGTAGCCCTCCGGCAGGTGAACCCCCCGGGAGAGCCGAACCTGGATGTCCTCGATCGTCCCGGCCAGGTCACGGCCCCGGACACTAAACTTGACAGGAATATATCGCCGGCCATTTTCACGATAGATCATGAAGGCTCCCTCGTGAAGAGCCACATCGGCGACCTGGCCGATCGGGACGCGGTTGCCGTCCGGGGTGGGCAGCAAGATATTGCGTATGGCTTCGGGCGTGCGCCGGAATGCGGGCTGGTAGCGAATGACGAAATCGAAGCGGCGGTCGCCTTCAAGAATTTGGGTCGCAGCAAGGCCCCCGATGGCCGCTTGCACGGCTGCATTCACATCGGCGGCCATCAAGCCGTAGCGTGCACTTGCGGCGCGGTCAATTGAAACCAGCAGCTCAGGCTGGCCTGTCTCCTGAAACACGGCCAGGTCCGCAACTCCCGGCACGCCGGCCATCACGTCACGAATTTCGCCAGCTTTTTCGACCAGTACGTCGATGTCGTCGCCGAAGAGTTTGAGCGAGTTTTCGCCCTTCACGCCCGACATCGCTTCTTCAACGTTGTCCTGAATGTTCTGCGAGAAGTTGAAATCGACGCCCGGGAACTTGTCGAGTTCAGCGCCCATGCGGCGGATGAGCTCTTCTTTCGTCAATCCGCTAGGCCAAGCATCGGGGTTCTTGAGTGAAACCATGAATTCGATGTTGTTGAATGTCGTGACGTCGGTCCCGTCGTCAGGCCTTCCGGCCTGCGAGACCACCTGCGCGACGACTGGAAAGGTGAGCAGGGTTTCTCGGATTCCATGCGCGATCTCCGTGCCGGACTCGTAGGATACGTCCTGTGGTAGCGTGGCGCGAACCCACAGATTTCCCTCCTCGAGCTTGGGCATGAATTCGCCGCCGAGGAGCGTGCCCACTGCCAGTGTGGCGACCAGCGCGCCTCCGGCGATGGCCAGCGTTGTCTTGCGATGCGCGCATGTCCACTTGAGAGCAACGACGTAACGTTTGCCGAGCCAGATGACCAGGCGCGTGTGGTGGCTGCGAACCTTCTCGGGACGCATCCAAGATACAAGCACCGGCGCCAGTAGGATAGCGAACAGCAGCGCCCCCGTGAGCGCGAAACCGTACGTCTCCGACATCGGCGAGAAGATTTTCCCTGGCACCCCTTGCATCGTGAAGAGCGGGACGAGCGCCACGATGATGACGAGGACGGAGAATAGCACCGGTTTCACGGCCTCCGCGCTGGCGTCGGCGATCAGATCAAATGTGGAGGCGTCCGATGACGCCGCTTGAAAGCGGCGATAAATGTTTTCTAGCACGATGACCGAGGCATCCACAAGAATCCCGAAATCAATGGCCCCGATGGAGATCAAATTCGCGGAACGCCCGCTGAGAACCATCAACGAGAACGCGAAGAGCAGCGAACACGGAATCGTCAGGGCGGCAATCAGCGAGATGGGAATGTCGCCGAGAAACACGATGAGGATCGCCGTGACCAGGATGAGGCCCAGAACCACGACGTGTCGCACCGTGGCCGTCGTGAGATGGATGAGATCGGTGCGATCGTAGAGAGTCAGGAGCTTCATTCCGCGAGGAAGCAGGCCGTTATTCAGCTCCTTCACCCTTTGCTCGAGCTGGCCGAGAGCCGGAAGCGACTGCTCGCCGCGCTGCAGAAGAACAATGCCTTCGACGGCGTCATCGTCATGATTCACGCCCACCTGGCCCAACCGCGGTTGAAAACCCTCGTGAACGTCGGCGATGTCACGCAAGAAGACTGGAACGCCGTTTCGCTCGGTGATGACGACATTTCGCATCTCGGGAATCGAGCGAAGCAGGCCCAGACCCCGCACATTCACACTCTGGGCACCCATGGTCAGGTAGCTTCCGCCCGCGTTGGTGTTGCTCGAACCGACGGCGGCGACGACCTGCGGAAGGGTGACGTTATATTGCAGGAGTTTGCGCGGATCGATTTCGGCAACGTACTGGCGGGTGCTGCCGCCGAACGAAGTTACGTCGATGATTCCTGAAACCTGTTTAATCTCTCTGGTGACGAACCAGTTCTCGGTCGCCTTGAGTTCATTCAGACTGAAATTCGGCCCATAGAGACGATAGCGGTAGATTTCACCAATCGGCGACCAGGGAGAAAGCTGCGGCGAAAGACTCACCGGAAGCTGAACAAGCTGGAGACGATTGAGGACTTCCTGGCGATCCCAGTAATAATCGCTGTCGTAGCTGAAATACAGCTTCACATCGCTGAGCCCGAAGATGCTGATCGAACGAACTTCCTCAAGACGCGGGATTCCGAAAAGCACCGTCTCGATCGGGAGTGTCACTTGGCGCTCAATTTCCTCGGCAGACCACGAAGGATTCTGCGTGATCACCTCGACGAGCGGCGGTGAAGGGTCCGGATAAGCCTCGATGTCGAGTCGAAGGAACATGTAGAAGCCCCCCGCGAGCCAGGCGGCAAGAGCCACGACCATCAGGGGGCGGTAACGCAGCAACGACGCGATCAGGTTGCGCATCGTTCTCTAACTCCCGCCGGCTGAGTGCCCACCTGTCCGAAGCAGAAGCCCTCCTTCGGAGACAATCGTGTCGCCGGCATTCAGACCGGACACGATTTCAAGCGAACCGCCGGAGATACGGCCGAGCTTGACGCTGCGGCGTTCGAACCGGCCGTTGCCCCTCCCCACGAACACATAGGCGTCGTTCGCTTCACGGATGACCGCCGAAGACGGGACGAGGATGCCTTGTGATTCGGAGCGCAGCATGCGGATCGAGCCGAACATTGCGGGCTTGACGCGCATGCCGGGATTGGGCAATACGACACGGACGCGGAGGGTGTGCGTGGCGGGATCGACGGCGTCTGAGATAACACTGATGCGACCCGACCAGCGCTCGTCCGGATAGGCGTTCAAGGTGACTTCAGCTTGTCGGCCCTGTCTTGCGGCAGACAGGTCCTTTTCGTAGATGTCTCCGACGGCCCAGATCGTGCTGATATCGGCGATCGTGCAGAGCGGACCGGTGGCATCGAGCGATTTCGAGAACTCCCCTGGGGCTGCGCCGATATCATCGAGGATCACCCCGGAACGCGGAGCCGTCACGGGAAGCTCCTTCGTAGCATGATCGGGATCGATGCCGAAGACGCTGACCTGCTCGCGCGCAGAGCCCACCTCTTCCTGGGCCATTTCCGCGTCGCCTTGAGCCTGCTGGTAGTCCTTTTCGGCGATCGCCAGGTGGGAGAGAAGATCCGCCGACCGTGCGAGCGCCTTCTGTTTCACCTGATTATCGACGAGGGCTTTGTGATAGGCCGCGACGGCGCGCGAAAGATCGCTGCTTTCGAGAACGGCGATGATCTCCCCCGCCTTGACACGGTCCCACGGCCGAACCTTCATTTCCATGATCCGGCCACCAGCGGGAGCGAAGACGTGCACGACGCGGGTTGGATCCGTCTCGATGTGCGCCGGCAAGTCCAGGTATTCAGGAATCGCAGTCATCGAGACCGTCAGCGTCTGAATCCCCTTTGCATCAGGAGCAACGTAGGCCGTCCCTGGGGCGCTCGCCGCGTTCGGATCGGAATGTCCCTGGCCGCCAGTGCTGCCCGATTTTGCGCAACCCGCGGCGGCGAGGACGGCGACTAGAGCGAAGGAGAGGATTGCTGGCATCATGTAAGAGACTCCGTGGTCAGTGAACGCATGATCCATCAGACCAAAGAACCCGGTTTGAACCGATTTGCGCAGGCCGGATAACTCAGAGCTTCACACTGCTCGACGAATGGACCGAGCGACGGATCGTGTTAAAGCGAGGAAGCGGGAGGCGCTCGGCCGGACGACAGATCGTTCGGCCGAGGAGAATTCAAGCCCCGATTGAGTGGGGCAATGCTCGCAACGTCCGAGAGCGAATCGAATTGAGGCACGCGCGGGAGGATCGCCGCCCCCGATGCCGGGACGACCTTGGCGTCCCCGGGCGATTGCCGTGCGCAGGTCCAAACGACGAAGGATCGCCGACCGCCTGAACTCTCATCGAATAGGACGAGATCGGAGTGCAGGTCGTCCGAGAGCGAGACGGCATAGAACAGGAAGACCAATGCGCAAGCAAATGCCGTCCACTCCCGGAGCCGGTCGGAGTTCGCAAGGCGCGCCTGGTGCGCCCAGGACGCACGCCAGACGACCAGGGCCCCCAGGGCGATCAATACCCACAAGAAATTGAGGAATAACTCCATGGTCTGCCGCGACGCAGTCTTCGACAAGAATCTACTACGCGCGAAGCCTGGCCGCAATAGACGGGCCCGGCGCTCCGGGCCCTATCAGTCACTGCCGGCAAGAAAAAGGAGCAAGTAGTCTGTCAAGGCCCGTCAAGTGGTTGAGGCTCTGGAACTAGCCGCTCCTGAATACCTGAACCCTTGCTTGCCGATCGAGCGACTTTGAAATAGTCTCCGGGTTCTGGGCCGCGCGGCAGCAACGTCTCTCTGTGGCGGCCCGGGCACGAGCGTGAAGCGAGCGGTTTTTCGAGCTCAGGAGTGTTGAGTATTGCTGCGCACGCCTCCGGCTGGCGACGCTTTGCGCAGGAGAACGGCCGCGAGCTCCTGCGCGGCCGCCGTGAGCGGCCGGTCCTGCCGGTAGACGAGGTAGAGTTTCCTCGCGACGCGCATTTGCCGCAGTCGCACCTCGTGCAGGATTCCAGCCTTGACCTCCCGCTCGACGCACATCCGCGGCACGATGGCGACCCCCTTCTTCATCTCGACAAACAGCTTGATGCTTTCGATGGTCGGCAACTCGATCTCCATGCGCAGTGGAACATGATGGCGCGCGAACATCTGCACGACGCGCTCGCGGTATGGAGATTTCACGATGTGGCCGATGAAATTCTCTTCTCCCAGTTCGCCGATATTCACCTCTCGGCGCTTCGCTAGACGGTGGCCCGACCAGACAACCAGTGCGAGCGAGTCGCGGTAAAACTCGACCGCTGTCAGCTCGCGCTCCTCCGGAAGGTAGGAAATCACGCCCATGTCAAACTGGTGGTTCAGCACTTCGCGCGGTACGTCGCGCGAGAAGACGCGGTGAACTCGAATGTGAATACCGGGATGAAGTTGCCGGTAGCGATCGAGTGCCGGCAGCAGCGCATGGATGGAGCTCTCATTGACGCCCAGCGAAACCTGCCCCCGCTCGAGCCCGCGCAGTTCCTTCATGCCTTTGCGAATTTCTTCGCGGAGATTCAGCATCCGGTCGGCGTATTCGACAAGCAGGGTACCGGCGTCGGTCAACGTCTTCGCGCCCGAACCGCGAATAAACAGCGGCTGGCCCACCCATTCCTCGAGCTTGCGGATCGAGATGCTGATGGCCGGCTGCGTACGATAGAGCTTTTCCGCGGCGCGCGAGAAGCTGCGCTCGCGCACGACGGCCTGAAACACCTGCAAAGACCCGAGATCCAAGGGACTCCTCCGGAACCGCCGCTTCCAGTGTATAAGAGATACTTATTGCCCATGCAACAATTATAAATTGGACTTGTTTGCATCACACGCGGTTCACTGGTAATGATAAGGAGTCGAACAATGGACACCGTGCAGATCTTCGACACGACACTTCGCGACGGGGAGCAATCGCCCGGCTTCTCGATGAATTGCGACGAGAAGCTCCGGCTGGCCCTCCAGATCGAGGAGCTCGGCGTGGACATCCTCGAGGCGGGCTTTCCGATCGCTTCACCCGGAGACCTCCAGGCGACACGGACCGTGGCCCGCCAGATCAAGAGTTGCCGGGTAGCCGCGCTCGCGCGCGCGCGCCAGGAGGACGTGGAGGCAGCCCTGCGAGGACTCGAACCGGCCGCAAAGCCCCGCCTGCACCTCTTCCTCGCGACTTCGGATCTGCACCTGAAGCACAAGCTGCGGACTACTCGCGGCGAAGCTCTCGAGCGCGTCACGCAAATGGTGAAGTTCGGCCGCCAGCACTGCGATGAGGTGGAGTTTTCCGCCGAGGATGCCAGTCGTACCGAGATGGACTACCTGTGCCAGGTGGTTCTCGCAGCCGTCGAATGCGGGGCGACGATCATCAACTTGCCGGACACGGTCGGCTATTCGACACCGGACGAATACGCGGAAATGTTCCGCGGAGTCCGCGCACGTCTCACCGCGCACCCGAACGTCGTTCTGAGCGCGCACTGCCACGACGACCTGGGCCTGGCCGTGGCGAACTCGCTCGCGGCCATCGAGGCCGGCGTACGCCAGATCGAGTGCACGATCAACGGCATTGGCGAGCGCGCCGGAAACGCCTCACTCGAGGAACTGGCCGTGGCGCTCCACGTGCGGCAGAACCACTTCGGTGTAGCCACCCGGCTCCGTCTGGAGAAGCTCTATCCGACAAGCCAGATGCTCTCCTTGATCACCGGCGTATCCGTCACACCGAACAAGGCCGTCGTGGGTGCCAACGCATTCGCGCACGAGGCGGGCATCCATCAAGATGGCATCCTGAAAAATCCCCTGACCTACGAGATCCTCGCTCCCGAGACGGTCGGTGTCCCGGCCAGACGGCTGGTGCTCGGAAAGCACTCCGGACGCAATGCCTTTCGCGCCCGCCTCCAGGAACTGGGATATGAGACAACCGACGGGGAACTCGCCGAATGCTACGGCTTCGCCATGGCCCAGGCGGACGCGGAAAGGGAAATAACGGATCCCGACCTGATTGATATCATCCACCAGGTCCGTCGCGGCGAGACGCTCCGGCCGGCAAACCCCGGGCCGGCCACCGCGGCAGCGCGTTGAACCGGAGGCCGCCCGTGACCGAATCATGCAAGATCATCGCGGTCCTGCCCGGAGACGGAATCGGGCCGGAGGTGACTCGCGCCGCTGTTCAATTGCTCACGGATTGCGCCACGGCGTTCTCTCATAAATTCGAATTCCGCGAACTACCGTTTGGTGGAGACGCGATCGATCGCTGCGGCGTGCCCCTGCCGGAGGAAACGCTGGCCGGATGCCGCTCAGCCGATGCGATACTTCTCGGCGCAATCGGCGGACCCAAGTGGGATTCACTCGATCTCCCCAAGCGCCCCGAAGCGGGGCTACTCTCGCTGCGCAAGCAACTGGATCTTTACATCAACTTCCGGCCGATTCGCCTACGGCCTGCGCTGCGGGGCATCTCGCCACTGCGGCCCGAGCGGCTGGTCGACTGCGACTTCGAAATCATTCGCGAGCTGGCCGGAGATATTTATTTCGGCGAGCACGAGCTGGTGGGCGAGAAGAGCGAAGCTCGCGCGCGCGACGTCGCCGAATACACCGCCGCGGAAGTCGAGCGTGTCGCTCGCTACGGCTTCGAGCGCGCCACGTCCCGCAACCGGCATTTGACCAGTGTGGACAAGGCCAACGTCCTGGCCACGTCCCGGCTCTGGCGTCAGACGGTCACGGCAGTTTCGCGCGAATATCCCGGCATCACGCTCGAACATCTCTACGTCGACAACGCAGCGATGCAGATTCTGCTTCGCCCCTCGCAGTTTGACGTGATCCTCACGCCGAATCTTTTCGGTGACATTCTGAGCGACGAAGCGGCCGCGCTGGCAGGTTCGATCGGCTTGATTCCGTCAATGAGCCGAGGCCGCACGGAGAAGGTCGCACTCTATGAGCCGATCCATGGATCGGCTCCGACACTTGCCGGAAAAGACGTCGCCTGCCCCCTGGGCGCGATACTTTCCGCAAGCCTGATGCTGCGGGAATCTTTCGGCCTGGAGATCGAATCCCAATGGATCGAGGCAGCGGTCGATCGCGTGCTCGATCGCGGATATCGCACGACCGACATCGCCGAGACGGGCGGACGAGTTGTCGGCGCCTCCGAACTCACCGAGCGTATCCGCGGTGAATTGCATGACGTCCTTGCCCACCACGAGCGCTACGGCTGGGGCGTCTAAACGCCTGTTCGCCTTCCGCGCCCGGAATCCTAGATCTTCCTTAAGACCAGGCAACTCGCGATGATGTCGTGGAGCGCCTGCTTCTTTTCAGTGAATCCAGCCATGATGTACCCGACGAAGAAGGGAATCAGACCCGTGAGGAGCTTTGCGAAGAAGCGGCCGCTGGCACGCCCGAAGCTGATCCGTCGACCCTGCATGTCCGTGACGATCAAGCCGAGCGCCATCTTCCCAAGCGTACCCTGGTAGGCGGAGCTTTCCATCGAGGCATAGTAAAGCCACCCCAGCACGAATATGGCGGCAAAGGAAACGGTGAGAAAAAATACGAACATCAACGGAAAAACCGGATTCTCCCTATTCACCTGCCGGCTCAAGTCTCGAAAAAACCCCACACCCAGGAACGCTATCGGAATTAGAAAGATGATTCCAAGCACGATGCTCGAAACCGCCCCATCGATCAGATGGGCAACCAGGCGCAGCCAAAATCCTGCATATGCAGCAGAAGGCGGTTGAGCAAACGGAGCGCCGGGCAACGCGGCCGGGGGGGCAGCGATCGGAGGCGTGCCAGGTGAAATAACCGAAGGCGGCGCTGCTTCGAGTGCGATTGCCGGGGGCGGATTCGCCGGTTGACCGCACATCCTGCAAAACGCTGCGCCTTCCGCGACAGAAGTCCCACAGTTGGTGCAGAACATCTCCTCACTCCTTGGGCCTCGGGTCGCGGCCCGATCACACCTTGCGGGTCACCAGGCACCCCGCGATGATGTCGTGCAGCGACTGCTTTCTTTGGGTGAAACCCGCCATGAAAAAGCCGACCAGGAGAAGCATTCCCGAAATGATTTTCGCGAAATAGCGGCCCGACGCCCGCCCGAAGCTCACCCGGCGGCCCTCGAGATCGGTAACCATGAGCCCGAGAACCTTCTTACCGAGCGTCGCCTGCCACGGAGAACTCTCCATCAGCGCCCAGTAAACCCAGCTCGCCATCACAACCAAAAGACGCATGGCGACGATTTGCCGGCTTGGGCTCGTGTAGAACGTCCAGGGATTGTCGACCGAGATCCCGGCGCGATCCATCAGAGGCATGAAAATCACCACTCCGACAGCGAAGCCGAGGACGATCGAGTCGATGATGTAGGCGACCAGCCGCAGCCAGAAGCCGGCATATTTGACCGGGGCGCGTGAACGTGCCTCGGCTTCGAGCGAGGAGCCTGCTTGGGCCGCCGATGACCCCGTCATCGGTTGTCCGCACACACTGCAGAACACCGTGCCGTCCGGTACCACCGCCCCGCACTTCGAACAATGCAATTTAGAGCCCCTTTCCAGCACGATCGGCTGAAAGCAAGACTTACTCACGCCCTGTGGGCCAAGCGAGCGATCCCCGAGCTCGGCGAACTACGATGGGCGATCGATGAGCGTGTACGGGCAGTCGCCAGGGAAATCCCGCTCTGCGTCCGGAGGCTCAACTCGGTGCGCATCCTACTGGACTCGGAACCGGTGGGTCAACGCATTTCGTGTTGCCGCGACCCCGGGTGCGGCGCCGAAACGACTGACCCGGCCAGGACCCGGGGTCGTCGGTCCCTAGGGACGACAACGCCAGAACCCGATTCGGTTCGGTCCCACTGAAGTTGGTGCGGGAACTCCGGTCTAGGAGCGCCAGCGGAGAGTGACAGGGCCCGGAACCGGATGGCGCATCGGCTCGCCGGTGCGCAGCGACTCGAGATACGCGGCCTTCAACTCGAAGTACCAACGCGCCTGGCGATCGGCATCATCGATCAGCATCATGCGGTCTTCATAGGCGAGTCCGGTCGCCTGCTTCTTGATCACGTCCGTGTCTTGACGGATGAATCTCGGCCCGAGCACGCGGATGATGAATGAGACAATCGGGAACCAGGGAAGAATATTCCACGCGGCGCAGAAATCAAGCCGGCAGAGATTACTGTGGATGGGTGTGACAGTCGTGCGACTCGTCAACCAGTAGCGACCCGCGCGGATCTGTTCGTAGCGCCGGTTCGGGAGTACGAAATCGATCATCGTCACGCCGGCCTCGCCGGTGATGAGTTTCAGGATTTTGTACGGCGCACTGTTGGCCGAAGGCGCATGAGGGCTCATGCGAAAGCCGTTGGGGATCGGCTCGAACTGCTTGGACTTGTCGCGGATGCTCCGCCGCGTTCGCCACCACCACGCCTGGTGCACGAACGGGCCATGGGCCGGGTCCATCAACCCGATAATCCCGTGGTCTACGCTGCATGGCAGGTTGGCTGAGAGATGCGCGATCTTGTAATGTGGGCTGAAGGTCGGAAGCGCCGGCACGGGCGGCGGAACGGCGTCGGTCGTGCGGCCCTCCGGATTCGTCATGAAAACCCAGATATAGCCGTCGGACTCCTCGCACGGGAAGCTACCGGCGTAAATCCGCTCGCACTTGAGCTTCGAATCGACCGGGAGTGACGGAATTACGCGGCACTGGCCCGTGTGCGCGTCAAATTGCCAGCCGTGATAGGCGCACTCAATGGCGTTGCCGTCGAATTGGCCAAACGAAAGCGGGAATGCGCGATGGGGGCACACATCGCGCAACGCAAACGGTCTCCCTTCCGCGTCTCGTCCCACGACGAGTGGCACGTCGAGCAGCATCGCGCGCCTGATCTTCCGCCCGCGCACCTGGTCGCTGCGCAGCGCGGGATACCAGAACCCCCACATCATCCGGCCTGCGTCGTTGCTCGATTTCGAAGAAGTAGGCTCGCTCATCGGCGGGCGCTTATCGTAGTACATCGGCAGGGCTGGCCGCAAAGGGGCTGCCGCTCGCGCCGCGATCGTTCGATACCCTCACGAGAGAAGCGCCTGAAAGTCTTGGCACAACGGGGCGCAAACAACCTGTGCCAGTCGGGGGGTACCTTCGTACTAAAAAGGATTGAACCAATGGTCTATCGACTGGCGCGGGGGCCAGAGGCAGAATCGCTTTAGATTCGGGGACGGTAGGGAGACCCCGGCGTAAGACCAAGGAAGGGAACCCTTCGCGGCCGCCGGTTCGCCCGGAAACATCCTCGAATTTTTGCACCCTCTACAACCCTCAATACCCCGAGCGGCCGGCCCCCCCCGGCCGCTCATTTTTTTTTCGCCCGTACCCTCCATTGTTCGTTCGAGTTCTGTCGGGAACTCGCTTTGGCCCTCGCCCCACCCTCGAGAGTCGTTTCCTGCTACCATTGCGCCTGGCCCGGATTGCCATTCTCTCCGCCCTCGCAGGAGAATGTTCGACCGAGCTCGCCGCAGTTGTTTCTCGACGCGGTCGAACGGCTTACGATCTGATGAAACGGCCAATTCGAATGATCTCGGCGTCGCTGGTTCTCGCGCTTTACGGCGGTGGCTTGATCGAATCTTTCGCGCAGAGCCCCGCAACCGTGCCTGCGCGAGCCAGCCGGTCCGGAACCAGCACGTGGGTGTTTGCCGTTTCCGGCGACTCACGCAATTGCGGCGACGTCGTGATGCCGGCAATTGCTGCGAGCGTGAAGAAAGAAGGCGCTGCGTTCTACTGGCATCTCGGCGATTTCCGGAAGATTTCCGATTTCGACGAGGACATGCAGCATCGGCCCGATCACCTCGCCAAGCCTTTGAGCATCTCCTCCTACCAGGCCGGCGCCTGGGATGATTTCATCGAGAACCAAATCGCAGCCTTCGGCAGGACTCCCGTCTACCTCGGGATTGGCAACCATGAAACGACCCGTCCGAAAACGCGCGAGGAATATCTCCTCCGGTTCGCGAGCTGGATCGATACCCCGGCCCTGCGAAACCAGCGGTTAAGGGATGATGCGCATGCGTCCATGCTCAGGACCTATTACCGCTGGACCGAGAGCGGGGTCGACTTCATCACCCTCGACAACGCAACGCGGGAGGAGTTCGATTCCGACCAGATGGCCTGGCTCGACAAGACACTCGCGGCCGATTCGTCCAATGCTCGAATTCACACGATCGTCCTCGGCATGCACGAAGCATTGCCGGAAAGCATTTCGAAGGACCACAGCATGAACGAATCCATGGATGGAACCGAAAGCGGGCGACGCGTCTACGCGGACCTGCTCAAAGCGCAGCGCGAGGCGCACAAGCGCGTTTACGTCCTGGCCAGCCATTCTCACTACTTCATGGATGGCATTTTCAACACCGATTACTGGCGCGCCCACGGAGGTGTCTTGCCGGGCTGGATCGTGGGCACCGCCGGGGCCGAGCGCTACCCGCTTCCTGCAGACTCAGCTTCGGCGCGCGCTGCTGAAACCAATGTTTACGGCTTCCTTCTCGCAACCGTCAAGCCGGACGGTGCAATTGATTTCGCATTTCAACCTGTGCGCGAACCGGACGTACCGGCGCCGGTCGTCGATCGATACGGGCAGCCGTTCGTTCACTGGTGTTTCACCGAGAATTCCGTCGCCCATTGACAGGCATCTCGCTCAGCTCGAGTGACTCTGGTCTTGAAAATGACACCGGAACCAAACTCCCTCTCGCAACGAACCGGACCGGCCGGGTCCGCCCGTCCACTGATCTACGAGACGCTGAACGCCTACCAGCGAACGGCAGCACTGAAAGCAGCGATCGAACTCGACCTCTTCACCGCGATCGGCGAAGGGACGAATACGGTTCGATCGATCGCAGAAAGCCGCCAGGCGACCGAACGGGGCGTGCGAATCCTTTGCGATTTTCTTGCGGCGATAGAAATACTGACCAAACATGACGAGCAGTATTCTCTGACCGAGGAATCGGCGAGGCTTCTCGATCGCCGCTCGCCTGCCTGTATTGCATCCGCGGCGGGCTTTCTCACTCTCCCGGAAGTCGTGGACAGTTTCAAGGATCTTGCCGGCGTCGTGCGCAACGGCCTCCCGGATATGGCTGGTGAGGGGACAGTCGAGCCGGAGAATCCCATCTGGGTCGATTTCGCGCGCTCCATGGGAACCTTGCAGGCCCCGACCGCCGAAACGATGGCCGCAGTTCTAAATTCCGGAGCCGGAGAGGGTTGGAAAGTGCTCGACATCGCTGCCGGTCACGGAGTTTACGGCATCGCGGTGGCCAGGCACAACCCGAACGCCGAAATTTTCGCCTTGGACTGGCCGGCTGTACTGGATGTGGCCAGGGAAAATGCGCGCCACGCGGGAGTCGAAGCGCGCTATCACTCTATCCCCGGCAGCGCCTTCGAGGTCGATTTCGGCAGCGGGTACGACGTTATCCTTCTGACCGGTTTTCTCCACCACTTCGGTCCTGAGGTGATCGGAACTTTATTGCGAAAACTGCGTGGGGCACTTGCGCAGAATGGACGCGTCGCCACGCTCGAGTTCGTTCCCAACGAAGATCGCGTCACGCCGCCCGATACAGCCACCTGGACCATCAATATGCTGGCAATGACCCGGTCAGGCGACGCCTACACGTTCGCCGAATATCGGCGGATGTTTCGCAGTGCGGGCTTCCGCTCCAACGAGCTCGTGCGTCTGCCCGCGAACCCACAAAGCGTGATTCTCTCCCGGGAATAAGGTCAGCCAGATTGCAGGAGAGCTCCGAGGCCAAGTCCGGAAGCTCTAAGACTCAACCTTGACTCCTCCCGAGCGCTCCCGGAGAAGACGCCGGCTGGCGGCATCGTCCGCTTGCGCTTCCCGCAGGAGCCTTCCTTCCGCCGGTGACCGACTGCGGGCCGAGTCTATTTCTCGGGCGGAGTTCCAAAGGCCAGCGAGAGCAGTGTCTTCTGCTCCAGCTCGTGCGCCTTATGAGATCCCGTGGCCGGGCTGGCGCTTGCCGAGCGCTTGACCGACAGCACGGCGCGTCCGCGCGCCAGCCGCTCGAGCCGCGGCAGAACAAAGGCGAGGGCGCCCATGTTCCCGGGCTCTTCCTGGACCCAGACGAATTCTCGTACCTCCCGATGCCGGTCCATCTCCGCAGCGAGCTCCGGTTCCGGGAAAGGATAGAGCTGTTCGACGAAGACGATGGCGGTTGAGGTGTCGTTGCGTTGTTTCCGCGCGGCTTGGAGTTCGTGGCCGATTTTTCCAGTGCACAGCAGCAAGCGCGTGGCCGAGCCATCGCCGCGATCCGGGATGACCGGCCGGAAACGGCCGGTCGTGAGATCGGCGAGCGCGGACGATGCGGCGGGGTTTCGCAACATGCTCTTCGGCGTAAAGACAACCAGCGGCTTCCGCCAGGCCCGCAGAGCCTGCCGTCGCAGCAGATGAAAGTACTGTGCGGCTGTCGAGGGCTGACAGATTTGAATGTTGTCGCGGGCGGCAAGCTGCAGGTAGCGCTCGATGCGCGCGCTCGAATGCTCCGGGCCCTGCCCCTCGTAGCCGTGCGGAAGCAGCATCACGACGCCCGTGAGCAAATTCCATTTGTCCTCGCTCGCGGCAATGAACTGGTCGATGATGATCTGGGCTCCGTTCGCGAAGTCGCCGAACTGGGCCTCCCAGAGGACGAGTGCCTCGGGAAAGTCACGGCTGAAGCCGTACTCGAAGCCGAGTACGGAAGCCTCTGAGAGCGGCGAGTTGTAAATCTCACACCAGGCATGGTCGGGGCCGATGTGCTCGAGCGGGACGTACTCCTCCTCGGTCTCGATATCGATGAGCGCGGCGTGCCGCTGATTGAAGGTTCCGCGCCGAGTATCTTGGCCGCTCAACCGCACCGGAACGCCCTGCTTCAGAAGCGAGCCAAACGCCAAGGCCTCGGCCATTCCGAAATCTAGAGCGCGCCTGCCGCGGGCCATCTCGAGCCGCTGATCGAGAAGCTTCTGCACCTTGGGGTGAATGTGGAATCCCTCGGGATATTTCACAAGCGATGCCCCGACGGAGGCCAACTCTTCCTCCGAAACGGCCGTATCTACTTCGAGCGAAGCGTTATAGCGACCGCCGCGGTAACCGTCCCAGTAACGCGGCAGCCGCCGCATGGGCGGATTCCGCTCGAGCTCGACGGCCTGCTGTTGAGCCGCATCGAGCTCTTTGCGCACGCGCTCGACGATCGGCTCGGCACGAGCGCCGATCCGTTTCGCGTAGATTTCAGAGACAGGAGAATGCGCCTCGATCTTCCGGTAACGCCGCGGCTGTGTAATCGTCGGATCATCCACCTCGCTGTGGCCGTGGCGGCGATAGCCGATCATATCCACCACGACCGGTGTCCCGAACGCATATCGGTAATCGACCGCCATGTGGCCCACGCGCACGACCGCCTCGGGGTCCTCCGCATTCACGTGGAACACTGGAATTGGGAGCCGCTTCGCCAGATCCGATGAAAAACGAGAAGAGCCGGTGTCCCGCGGGATCGTCGTGAAACCGATCAGATTATTGACGATGATGCTCACCGCTCCGCCCACCGTGAAGCCCGGCACTCCTGACATATTGAGGGTCTCGGCCCAGATTCCCTGCCCGGCAAACGCCGCGTCCCCGTGCACCGTGATGGGAATCACCTGCTGCCGGCCCCCCGTCCCGCGCCTCATCTGCTTGGCGCGCGTGCGGCCCATCACAACCGGATCGACAGCTTCCAAATGACTCGCGTTCGAGACAAGATGCATCTCAACCTTCTTGCCGTTCCGGGCCGTGAAATCGCCAGTCGCCCCCATGTGATACTTCACGTCGCCGCAGCCGAGAATGCTTCGCGGATCCACGTCCTCGAAGCGCGCGAAAACCTCGGCGGCTGTCCGGCCCACGGTGTTCACCATCACGTTCAGGCGTCCTCGATGGCTCATCGCCAGCATGGCCTTCTCAGCGCCCTGCTCGGCGGCCGCATTGAGGATCGCGTCGAGCAGCGGGAGCAGCGCCGCTTCGCCTTCGAGCGAATAGCGCTTCGTGCCCAGATACCTGGTCTGCAGAACTTGCTCGAAAACCTCCGCTTTGATCAGCAACTCGAGGATTCGCCCGCGATCGGGCTCAGGTCCTTCGGCTTCCATGCGCTGCTCGATCCACAACCGTCGCTCGCGGTCCGGAATGTGCATGAACTCGGCGCCAATGCTGCCGCAATAGTGGCGTCGGGCCGCCTCGGCCTCCGGGCCGGACACCTCGAGTTCCGGCATGGCTACCGGCTCGAGGTCACCTAAGGGATCAAGATTTGCCTGCAGATAGCCCCAGCGGCGAAAAGAGTCCCAGATGCGATCCTGTGTCTCGACCGGAACTGCCGATTCAACAATTGCCTGTTGCCGACTCATCACTCCCCCAAAGGAAACGATCCTTTTTATTTTATTATATCTTGCCCATTATAAGGGCAGCCGGTCTCGGAGCAGAGACAGGAACTGTCGATCAGGTTTCCCGCCAGGAACCCAGCAGCCTGCGCAGCAGGACGAACTGACCGAGGTGGTAGGAATTGTGGTCCGCGATCAGCAGGAGTTCCCGCAGGACCGTCTGTCCTGAACCATGCGGAATCGGAGCGAAAAGATCCGTCTTCCGATCAGCCACGAGTTTTCCGGTCGCTTCATTATCTTCTTCGAACCTCCGCACACTGCTCTCCCAGGCGGCAGCACTCGGCGGCGATGCCTCCTTCGGCCAATAGCCCGCAGGCCAATCCGGAGAAATGTGTTTCGGATTGCGACAGAATTCGAGGATGTCCCGCTGAGCGATGCGGGCGTGCTCGAGAAGCTGCCAAGCCGAATGCGGCGCCCCCTTGGGCTTGCGTCCGCGATCCTCGGCGGGAAGCTCCGCAAGTGCCTTCTTCCAGTCCAGATGGGCCTCGTGCCAGCTCAAGAAGCGTCGCAGCTGCTCACGCAAGGCTTTGTCGTCCATGGCAATCTCTCCCCGGAAGCCTGACGATGATTTTAGCAGGCTGCAGCCGGAGGTGTAAGCCCGGGTGGATGGGTCGTAGCCTGGTGGTGTAACCCATGGAAGGGAGAAGAGACTTGCCGAGACAACGGATGCGACCTGGCGGTCGGACGGTCACGCTGCGAAGAACTCCGCAAGACTCGGTCACTCGTTCTCGCCGAGCGCGCCGCGACTCCCCCGCCTGGTCATCGGGCGGGTCTGTCGTTGCTGTAGAATCCGACGGTCGATTTAAGCCCGCCGTGCTGCGGAAACGCCGATTACGCCGTTGCCGCTGCGGGACCGATCGACCGCCGCTGCTGAAAACATTCTCGGCAATAGACCGGACGCCCCTGGGTGGGCTTGAAAGGAACCGTAGTTTCTTTCCCACACTGAGAACACACGGTCTTGGTTTCGACCCGCTGTGCGCCAACCGAACCGTTGCCTTGCGTGCGATGAGCTTTGCATGCCTTGCACCGCTTGGGCTCGTTCTTGAAACCCTTGTCGGCGAAAAACATTTGCTCGCCGGCGGTAAAGACGAACTCACCTCCGCACTCGCCGCACTTCAAGATCTTATCGTGGTATTCCATACGCTGCTCCGCCCCGGTGTTGGCAACAGGACTGGCAGCGCTTCAGCTGGTGCCAGACAGACGGGGGAATCTGGATCAAAACATCGAGTCCCCACGCGCTGGCTGGCACGAAGCTGCTGGGAATGAACCCGCTGTCGGCTCGCCTAGTCCTGTTCACGCCGTTGCTTTTTACGGAGACGCTTACGCGAGAGGGCTTCCTTGGCCCGACGCCTCTCCCCCGGCTTCATGTAGTAGCTGTGCTTCTTGATCTCCTTGATGATGTCTTCCGACTGAACCTTCCGCTTGAAGCGACGGAGAGCGTTTTCCAGAGACTCACCCTCTTGAATGACAACTTCTGCCACGCGTATTTCACCCCCGTTCCCTTTTTGAAATGAACTGTTTTCGATGCAAGCTAGTTCGCCGGCATAAACCGGCTCTGGCCACTTCTTCTACTGGAGGCTAACCCGCAAGTCAAGGTTTAAATTGCACAAGGGTTGAATTGCACAAGAGGGTCCTCCATCCGGCTGGCCCGTTTTACTATCTAGTGATAGAAGGCTTCGCTAACCCAATTCGGTCCGCTCGCCGAGCGGGCGTTCCCGGGGCCTACGGCGGAGAGCGCCTTGCTGCTAGAATAGTCCTGGGCGGAACGGCCAGGCGGGAAGAGCGAGTTCGATGACTCAGATGCGCAACGCGATCGCTGTTCTCTTGGCGGGCGGCCAGGGAGAACGGCTCTGGCCCCTGACACGCGACCGAGCGAAGCCCGCCGTCCCGTTCGGCGGCGTCTATCGCATCATCGATATCACGCTTTCGAATTGCCTCAATAGCGACCTGCGCCGTGTCTTCGTCCTAACCCAGTACAAAGCGCTCAGCCTCAATCGCCATGTTCGGCGCGGATGGTCCGTCCTCATGGGCCATGGAGACTTCATCGAAGTCTTGCCTCCTCAAATGCGTGTCTCGCAGCATTGGTACCAGGGAACCGCCGACGCGGTGTACCAAAACATTTATTCGATCGGCAGCGAGCAGTCGAATTACGTCTTCATTCTCTCGGGCGACCACATCTACAAGATGAATTACCAGAAGATGCTCGAGCAGCATGTCGAGTCCGGAGCGGACGTCACCGTCGCGACCATCGAGATGGAGCCAGCTGCCGCTGCCAAGCAATTCGGCATTCTCGAAACGGATGAGCACTGGCGCATCATCGGGTTCGAGGAAAAGCCGCCATACCCGAAGCCCTCGCGCGTTCATCCGGGAAGAGTAAACGCCTCGATGGGCGTCTATCTGTTCAACACGCAGCTTCTGGTGCCGATCCTCATTGACGACGCCGAGAGCCCAAACTCCTCGCACGATTTCGGCAGGGACATTCTCCCTCGCATCATCGAAAAGTATCGTGTTTATGCCTATAACTTCCGTGACGAAAACAAAAAAGAAACCTCCTACTGGCGTGACGTCGGTACGATCGACGCCTACGTCGAGGCGAATCTCGATCTGGTTTCTGTGTCGCCGGTCTTCAACTTCTACGACAAGAGCTGGCCGCTACACACCTGGCAGCAGCAATACCCGCCGGCGAAATTCGTTTTCGCCGATCCGGAACGCATGGGCGTGGCGCTCGATTCCGTCGTCGCTGGGGGGTCGATCGTCTCGGGCGGCAGGGTTGAGCGGTCAATATTGGGCTACGATGTTCGCGTCAACAGTTTTAGCGAAGTTCACGAATCGATCGTATTCAACCACGTCAGCATCGGCCGGCATTGCCGCATTCGCCGCGCGGTCATTGACCGCCACGTGAACCTGCCCGAGGGCACGGTCATCGGCTACGACCCCGAGGAGGATCGCGCGCGTTATACGCTCTCTGAGAGCGGAATCGTCATCGTTGTCCGCCCAGAATCCATGATCGAGGAGCCTGAGTAGCTTCTACACTCGTCGAACGCCCGTCCGGCCGCGCTCGGAAGCAGACACCACCGATCGCCCTGAGCATCTCCGGCCCGATTCGAGCGGACCTCGTCAACATCGCAATAGCGTTCCACTCAATCGACGGCCGCCCGTGATGGCAACCCTCCTTCCGCAGCTCCGGTCATGCGGAGTCCTGGCCGCTTGCGGATCCGGATTCCCGGGGACAACACCGGCCAATCCGGGAGATGATCAAGGGGGCGTTTCGCCGAGCGTTCAAGCAGATCCCGCGATTAGCGAGTGAACATGGCCAATTCTTCCGAGCCTCTCGGTTGCCCTGCCAGCTCACGTGGGGTGCTCGATGACTCCGAGATTTTCCAACGCGCCGCCCGCGTCACCTCACGAGTTTCGAGGCCTTTGACGTCTTACGGCAACGCCTGCGCACGCTCGCTCGCGGCCCTCGAAGCCTGTTGCCAGGATCTCGAATCGCACTTCTATCAGGCCCTTGGCCGGACGAGGAGATTCCCGTAGACTTCCATACTTGGTTTCTTCTCGCACGCAGGGATTGCTTGGCGGGCCGCGGAAGTTGCCTTCGAATAAGTTTCTGCATTCGCCGCGAGACCCCGAGCGAAGCTCGCTCCGGTACCGAAGGTCCAGGTCTCGTCTGGCCGCATCTGGCTGCACGATACCTCAGGGGGAGAAATGTCCACAAGAATCACTGCTGTTCACGGCCGCGAGATTCTCGATTCCCGCGGGAATCCCACGGTTGAGGCCGATGTCCGTCTGGAAGGCGGGGCCCTGGGGCGTGCCGCAGTGCCATCAGGCGCTTCCACGGGTGAACTCGAAGCCATCGAATTGCGTGACGGCGACAAATCCTACTACTCCGGCAAGGGAGTGCAGAAAGCGATCCGACACGTGAACCAAGAGATCGCCAAGGCCGTCGTGGGAATGGATACAACCGACCAACGCGCCGTGGATCAACGGATGATCGAAGCCGACGGCACGCCCAATAAATCTAATTTCGGCGCGAACGCGATTCTCGCCGTTTCGATGGCGGCGGCGCGTGCGGCGGCGGCAGGTTCGGGCGAGCCTCTCTACCGCTATCTGGCGCGGTACTCGGGGGACTCCCGAGTGAACACGCTCCCGGTGCCCATGATGAACATCCTCAACGGAGGTGCCCATGCAGACAATTCGGTCGACGTGCAGGAATTCATGGTCATGCCGCTCGGAGCGCCAAGTTTTCACGAGGCGCTGCGCTGGGGCGTCGAAGTATTCCATAGCTTGAAGGGGGTGCTGAAAAAGAACGGCTATTCGACAGCCGTGGGCGATGAAGGCGGCTTCGCGCCAAACCTGAAATCGAACGAGGAGGCACTCGAACGCGTTCTCGAAGCCATCACCTCGGCAGGCTACCAGCCTGGCCAGCAGCTTTCGATCGCGATTGATCCTGCGTCGAGCGAGTTCTATGACCGCGCGAGCAAGAGGTACATTTTCAAGAAATCGGATAAATCGGCCCGCACCTCCGAGCAGATGGTGGCGTTCTGGGAAAACTGGGTGCGCCAGTATCCGATCGTTTCAATCGAGGATGGCCTCGCCGAGGACGATTGGGATGGCTGGAAGATCATAACGCGAGAGCTGGGCGGAAAAATCCAGCTCGTGGGCGACGACGTCTTCGTCACCAATCCAAAGATATTCGCCCGCGGCATTTCCGAAGGCATCGGCAACGCGATTTTGATCAAACTGAATCAGATCGGAACCGTAAGCGAAACCATCGAAGCTCTCGAAATGGCGCGCAAAGCAGGATACGCCGCGATCGTCTCGCACCGCTCGGGCGAAACCGAGGACGCTTTCATCGCCGACTTCGTCGTGGCCATGGGCTCGGGGCAAATCAAGACCGGCTCCGCCTCCCGAACCGACCGCGTCGCCAAATATAACCAGCTCCTCCGCATTGAGGAGGAATTGGGCTCCTCGGCCCGCTTCCCCGGCCGCCAGGCGCTGACCGTCCGCTGACCGCCATGCCTCCTCAGGAAAAGCCATGACCAACCGACCGATACCAATCGTGCTCACCGTGCTCGACGGCTGGGGCTACCATGCCGGAACGAAGGGCAACTCCATCGCTCTTGCGCGCAAGCCGAATTACGACCGCCTGCTAAAAGATTTTCCGAACACCCTGATTCACACCTCCGGGCCGCATGTGGGCCTGCCCGAAGGACAGATGGGCAACAGCGAAGTTGGCCACCTGAATATGGGCGCTGGCCGCGTCGTTCAGATGGACATCACACGCGTCGACCAGCTCCTCTCTAGCGGTCAGTTTCTCAGCCAGCCGCTTCTGGTCGACGCGATGGATCGCGCGCGCGGCCGGCAGCTGCACCTCATCGGTCTCCTGAGCGACGGCGGAGTTCATTCGCACATCGAGCACCTCTTTGCGCTCTTGCGCATGGCGCGGGAAAACAAGGTCACGAACGTCTACGTGCACTGCTTCACCGATGGCCGCGACACGCCACCGAAGAGCGGGATCGACTTCCTGCGTCGGCTCGAGCAGAAGATGCGCGAGTACGGCGTCGGGCAGATCGCGAGCGTTTCCGGCCGCTACTACGCCATGGACCGCGACAATCGTTGGGAGCGCATCGAGAAGGCGTATCGCGCGATGGTTCACGGCGATGCCGAATCCCGATCGAGCGATCCCATCGCCGTGATGCGGGCGAGCTACGAAAGAGACGTGACGGACGAGTTCGTCTTGCCCGCCGTGATTACGAGCGAGGCTCGTCCCGGGGAGCCGGCCGTGCCTCGCGGCGTGATCCGCGACGACGATGCCGTGATCTTCTTCAATTTCCGAGCTGACCGCGCGCGGCAAATCACGCGGGCGCTCGTCGAACCCGGGTTTGACGAATTCTCTGACCCGGCGCGCCCCCGGCGCCTCGCATTCGTCGCGATGACTCAATATGAAAAGACCTGGCCGTGGCTGCGCTACATCCTTGGGCCGGAAAAGCTCGAGCACATCCTGGCGAACGTTTTTGCCGACCTTCACCTGAGCAATTTGCGTGTGGCGGAAACCGAAAAGTACGCGCACGTCACCTATTTTTTCAACGGTGGCGTCGAAAAACCCTTCGGAGGCGAGGAGCGCGTCCTCGTACCCTCGCCGAAGGTTCCTACATACGATTTGAAGCCGGAAATGTCGGCGGCGGGGGTCGCCGATGCAGTGATTCACGCCATCGAAAAAGGCCGATTCGACGCCATCATCATGAACTTCGCGAACGCAGACATGGTCGGGCATTCAGGAAAACTCGAACCGGCCATCAAGGCAGTCGAGACGGTCGATGCGTGCCTCGGACAAATATTCCAGGCACTTCGGTCCCGGGGAGGCGCATGGATCATCACTGCCGATCACGGCAACGCCGAAACGATGATCGATCCAGCGACCGGCGACCCGCACACCTACCACACGACGAATCCAGTCCCGTTCGTGCTGGTGAGCGAGGACGCCGGGACGCGGTTGCATTCCGGCGGCTCGCTCCGCGACATAGCGCCGACGCTGCTCGGTGTTCTCGGCTTCCCCGAACCGAACGAGATGACCGGGCGCGATCTGCGCGTCGCGAAATAGGAACTCCATGGCCGCGCACGGGGGAAACGAAACTCATCTGCTATCACTACCACCAGCAAAACCGCCGGGCTCTGCGCGAATTGTGGGACGCGCCTGTCGCGACGCGTGAGGCGCTCGGCGAAGTCCCCCTGTTCGCCGGCTTCGGCTGGATCGGCTCATCCGGCCCCTGGGCATGCGCATATGGGCGTTGACGAGTACTGCGCCCAGCGTCTTTTCATCAACAATCGCGCCGCGTGCCACATGCACGGGATGGGCCGACGATTTCGCGAGCGCGGCCCGCGCGCGCCGATTATCCCTCGCGTCGCCGGCGCCGCCCTGGGCGTTATGTCGAACGAGCCGCTGCCGCCCGACAGCCCGCTGCGGGCGCTCCCAAACGCGTCCTCACGCCGCACGCGAGCGCCGTGACCGGGCGCCCCCGGGGAGCGGCCAGGGGAATTGCTCGCCGAAAATCTCGAGCGCTGGTTCTCGGCCTTGGAATTGCTGAATCGCGTGAATCTCGACCGGGGATCCTCGAGGTTCGCTGAAACGCACACCGCTCGCCTGCCGCGCCGTCCCGGCGGGAAGAGGACGTCATGCGAGTTGCTGTGCTTGACGCTCTTTCTAGTAACCGCCGACGGGACCGCTCGGCGCGGTATAGCCTTCGCGCGCGTGCACGATCACTTTCTTTTTCTTGCCTTTCTTGTCGGCGAACATCATCGGATTGCCCTGCTCGTCAACCGCCTCGACCTTGAGCTTGTGGTACTTCCCGTCTTGCGGAGTCGAAGGCGTGAACCCGAGAGTGTATTGGCTGCGAAGGTAGGCGGCGACGGCGTTGAAGATGTCCGGCATTTCACCCTGAAACCGCGGGAACCAGGCGTAGCCGCCGGTCAAGTTAGCGAAGCTGGTGAGCTGGTTCTTGGCCTGAAGATACCCGATCCCCGCACCACCGGCGCTGCGCAGGTCCAGGTCCTCGCCCATGCCTACGCAGAAAATCGGCACCTCGGTTTCCTTCAGTCGCTTGAGGGTCTGGTCGAGCGTGTGCTTGCTAAAAGTATCGAAGCCGGTGGCCAGGACGAGAATGGACTTCTTCCCCTTCACATCGCGAAGCTGGTCAATTGTCTCGTATATGGCGTCGAACAGATTCGCTTCACTGAAATCCGGGAAGAAGAGCGAGGTGATGGCGTGTCCCACTTCATTCTTGTTCTGGGTGAAATCCACCTGCACGGTCGTCTTTATGTCGAATGTCTTGAGCGCGACCCAATCCTTGTTGGTGAGATGGCCGAGAAAGCCGTAGGCCCAGTCCTTCGCCTTATACCCAAAATAGCCATACCAGAGTCGACTGAACTCCATCAGGACGACCATCGTGATGGGCGCGTCGGTGGGAGCGAAGTTCGCGATTTGCTGCGGCTGGCCATTGTCGAGAATTCGAAAATTCTCTCGCGTCAACCCGCCCAGAACGTCCCCAGCCTCGTCGGTCACAACGGCATCGATGTTGACTACGTTCGATTCAACCGAAATGGAAACAGGCGGAGGCTCCGGGGCCTGCTGCTGCGGCGGCTTCTGCTGCCCGCCCGGAGGTCGTGGCGGGACTGTTGACTCGGGCGGCGGGGGCGTTTGCGGGCCCTGCCCCTGGCGTGCACGCGTCGCCGTCTCGCCGGGAGGAACGCCGAGTGAACCGATCAGTATTCCCGTCAGGATGACCCGAAACCATTTCGTCGATTCCATGTTCTCCTCACTTCGCTTAGATGCCGCGACGCGCATCTCTGGATAGTCAATTGCCATTCAGAAAACCCGCCGCCCGGTGCTCGGCGGACACGCCCGACCTCCCATGATAGTATCAGCTCTTGGTTGTGCGACTCATTTTCAGATTCACCGGGAGGTCAAAAGGATGGCGCGCGGAGGGGGACGGATTCTGCTTCTCATGCTTCTCGGCGCGCTCTTATTTGCGGCGCAGGTCCGCGCTCAGTTCGCCCGGCCGGCCGGGGCACCTCCCGCTGTCTCGGCGAACCTTTCGCAGCTCGAGAGCGATGCCATCCTCTGGCTACAAGCGCTTCTCCGCATCAATACAACGAACCCTCCGGGCAATGAACTCGCCGCCGCAAAATATATCGCCAGCATCCTGGACAAAGATGGAATCCATTCCGAGATGTTCGAAAGCACGCCCGGGCGCGGATTTCTTGTGGCCCGACTGGCGTCGAGCGCCACGCCGGACCCGTCGAAGGCCTTGTTGCTGATGGGCCACCTGGATGTCGTCGGCGTGGACAAGGCGAACTGGACGGTCGACCCGTTTGGCGGCGTTGTCAAGGACAACTACCTGTACGGCCGCGGCTCAATTGACGACAAGGGAATGACGATCGCAAATCTCGCGGTCTTCCTGGCCCTGAAGCGCTCGGGCGCGCGGCTGAACCGCGATGTCATCTTTCTTGCCGAAGGTGACGAAGAGGCCGGTGGCGAAGCGGGCATGAAATTCGTCGTCGAGAAGCACTGGGACAAAATCGCCGCTGGCTATGCGATCAACGAAGGAGGCCGGGTTGTTCAGAAAGACGGCAAAATTCAGTACGTGGGCGTCCAAGCCAGCGAAAAAGTGTCTGTGAATGTGGACGTGATCGCCAAGGGAACATCGGGACACGCCTCTGTACCTCGCAAGGACAACCCCGTCGTGCACATGGCCGCCGCGATCGCCAAGATCGGAACCTATGAAGGTCCCGTGCAGCTCAATTCCGTGACCCGGGCCTATTTCGAAGCCCTCTCGCAGGGTGGAGACGACGACACCAGCAAATGGATGCGTGCGCTCGAATCCTCGGACCGAGCCGACCACGCAGCCCGATGGCTCTCGGACGCAAATCCGAGCTGGAATTCGATGCTGCGCGATACGATTGCGCCGACGATGCTTCAGGCCGGCATCCGCAACAATGTCGTACCGTCGGAAGCGCGCGGCGTTTTGAACATCCGCCTCCTTCCCGGCAATCTGGTCGACCCGGTACTAAGCAAGCTGCAGCAGCTCGTGAACGACCCTCAGGTTCATTTTGAAATCGAGCCGGGCGCCGGAGAAAACGCACCTTCATCCTCGCTCACCTCGGATCTGTACAATACGATCTCACGCGTCGCCGCGCAGCAATTTGGCGGGGCGAAGGTCGTGCCATACATGTCCACGGGCGCGACCGATTCCATGCCACTGCGCCTGCGAAATGTCCAGGCCTATGGATTGCTTCCCTTCCCGCTGACCGAAGACGACCTTTCGCGGTTCCATGCCGACAACGAGCGCATTCCGATCGATTCGTTCCGCAAGGGAATCGAATTCTTGTCCGGCATCGTGAACGATTTTGCAGTCGCAAAATAGAGTAACCAGGAATGCAAAACCGCAGGGCCAAGATCGTCTGTACTCTCGGACCGGCCAGTTCATCCGCACAGATGATCGACGGCCTGGTCGATGCGGGAATGGATGTTGTGCGTTTGAATTTTTCGCACGGGACGCATGCCGAGCATGCGCGTTCGGTCGTGCTGGTCCGCCGGGCGTCGGCGAAATATCAGAAGCCCATCGCGGTTCTGGCAGACCTGCAAGGTCCGAAAATCCGCACGGGGGCCCTCGAGCGTGGCCTGCCGGTACGGCTGCGCTTCGGCCAGCGGTTCGTCATTACAACCAAAACGATAATTGGCACCTCCCAGGGCGTCAGCACCACGTTCCGCGGACTGCCTGAGGCGGTGCGCAAAGGCGATCCGATTCTACTGAAAGACGGCGAGATTGCCTTGCGCGTGCTCTCGGCACGCGGGCGCGATGTAGTCTGTGAGGTCGAAAATGGCGGCGATCTCCCGGAGCATCAAGGAATCAATCTCCCCGGCGCGAAGTTGAAGATTCCTTCGCTCACGCGGAAAGACCGCGAAGACCTGGCGTTCGCTCTTGACCTGTCTGCCGACTATGTCGCGCTCAGCTTCGTCCGCACCGCCGCCGACGTCCGCGCGGCGAAGACGGCGATCGCGCGCGCCGGTCAAAACACACCGGTGATTGCGAAGCTCGAGAAACCGGAAGCCATCGAAAACCTGGATGACATTCTGATTGCCGCCGATGGCGTCATGGTGGCGCGCGGTGATTTGGGCGCAGAGATGAGCCCGGAAAAAGTGCCCGTCGTGCAAAAGCAGATCATTTCGCGGGCACGCAACGCGCTCGTCCCCGTGATCACGGCGACGCAGATGCTGGAATCGATGCGGGAGAATCCGCGGCCGACACGCGCGGAAGCTTCTGACGTCGCGAACGCCGTTTTCGACGGAACGGACGCACTGATGCTCTCGGGTGAAACTGCCACGGGACGGTATCCGCGTGAATCGGTGAAGATGATGGATCGCATCATTTGCGAAGCCGAGGCGAGCGTCACGGAGCCGCTGCGGCCGGAGCGGCTGACCGAACTCCAGATCGGCGAAGCGATCGCCGAGGCGATCTGCCATGCCGCCGAAGAACTGCGCATGAGGCTGGTCGTGGTGTTCACGGAAACAGGCTTCTCCGCACGGCTGGTTTCGAAGTACCGCCCGCGCGCGCCGATTGTTGCCTTTTCCCCGAACCAGGGCACCCGCCGGCGGCTCGGCCTTCTATGGGGCGTGCGGCCGAGGCGAATCGCTCGCGTACATAACATCGATCAGCTTGCGAGGTTGGCCGAGCAGCGCCTGCGACAAGAACGGCTGGTCAACCCCGGCGACATCGTGGGGATCATCTCCGGAACGCCGTTCGGTGCCCGCGGCACAACAAACCTGATGCGTCTGCTTCGCATTGGCGGCTAGCAGGATGCAGCAACGCCTGGTCGGCCGGGCAGCAGCCGGCCCGCGAATAGATCTTGGTGCCACGGTCGGCGGCCTGGGCCACCGTCGAGAGCGAGAACACCCGCCGCATCCATTCTTATTCCGCCATCATCGGCGCGGGAGGAAATTTCCCGGAGCAGTCAGTTGACCCAGTTGTCGGGTCGGGAAGGCGGTTTGTCGCGATGGTCGCGGACGTAGACCTCGAATTTCTTGCGCAGCCGGCGACGCTTCCAATCCTCGAGAGAATTCCGGACGTTGTAGAGGAACGAGCCGCGGCGCAGATACAGATAGCCTACGAACATTCCTCCGAGGTGACAGATGTGGCTCACGTTGTCGCCCGAAGAGCCGATCGTCCCGAAGAACTCGATGGCCCCCATGACGATCACAAACACCCGCATGGAGACGGTCACGGGCAAAGGAAAGACCCAGACCTGCCGGTGAGGCATCACCACGGCAACGGCCAGCAGGATGCCGTAGATCGCGCCAGAAGCGCCGATCGTCGGCTCCAAGGAGCTGCCGAGCCCACGCGGGTCGAGGATCGTCTTTACGATCACGTTGATGACGCCGGCACCGACACCGCACAAAAAGAAATAGGTGTAGAACCGGCGAGCACCCCATGTGTGCTCGAGATCGGCTCCGAACATGGCGAGATAGAGAAGATTCAGAAGAATGTGCAGAATCCCGGCGTGGAGAAACAGGTAGGTGAATGGCTGCCAGATGAACCCATGGATCACGGCATTGGGCACCAAGCCAAACCAGTCGAGCCAGAATTTCCATCCTGGCTGACGGAAAAGCAGTTGCGAAAGTTCTTGAAGGATGAAAACCCCGACGCAAATCAGGCACAGGGTCTTGATGGCGCGCGGAAAGTATCCGCTGATGTCAAATCGGTAACCATATCCGCGCGAGAAGGATCCCACGGTCCTTAAGTCTAAAGATTTGCCGGCGCTTAGTCAAAGACGTTGGGGACGTAAGCGACATACCCCCCTCGACGGGAATCCTCCTCCGGTGGATGCGGCTCTGGGGCGATGATCAGCGCGCGCCCGGGTTTCCCATTTCCTTGAAAAACCAGACCATTCCGGACAAGATTGCTCAATTGAAGAGCGCGACCGGAACGCCGGAAATTCTCAGCTGCGCGAACTCCCACGAGTTGTGCGAGAGCTCCTGGTCGTCCGGCGGAGGCGCCCGCCGAATCAGCGCATTCGCAGCGCCAGGATATCGAAACATGAATTCACAGGTCGCTCAACTTGTTCCCCGGGTCTGACTCAGAGCCGGGGGTCGAGACGCAGGTCCTCAAAAGTACCCGCCTCGCGCGCAAGCGAATCTTCAACCCCCGAGGTGTACGCGAAAATATAGTTCTGATCTGTCCGGCCCGCATGAAATCGGACGGGTATTTCCCGCGACCCTGACACTCATGGAATCGATGAGTTGCCTTCCGGGAATATGTGCTTTACAACTAGAGACGCCCTAAAATAGAGATCCCAGTTGGCCTGAGTACGAGAGTGGGGCCGGCACCGACAGGTGCGAGCAAAGAGGCTGCCGAGACAATCGGCGAGGAGATCACCCATGTACGTCGTTACAGGAGCGACAGGAAATACCGGACGGGTTGTAGCTGAGAAACTGCTCGAAAAAGGCGGGAAGGTGCGGGTCCTGGGCCGTGATGCGAAGCGGCTGGAGCGATTGACGCAGAAGGGTGCGGAGGCATTCGTCGCTGACGTCACCGACGCAGGCGCACTCACGAAGGCACTTTCAGGCGCCAGCGCGGTGTACGCGATGATACCGCCCAACATCGCTGCCCCGGATGTTCTCGCCTTCCAAGACCGGGTGAGCGACGCCCTCGCAGGCGCGATCGAGAAAACAGGTCTAACGCATGCCGTTGTTCTGTGCAGTTTCGGTGCGGAAAAACCGGCCAAGACGGGCCCCGTGGTGGGTCTGCACCGTCTCGAGGAGAAACTCAACGGGATCGCCGGGCTAAATGCGCTTTACCTGCGAGCCGGTTACTTCATGGAAAACGTCCTGCCGCAGGTCGGTGTGATTCAGACCTTTGGCAATCTCGCCGGCCCAGTCCGTCCGGATCTGCCGCTGCCGATGATCGCAAGCCGTGATATCGGCGCCGCGGCTGCCGAAGCCCTGTTGAAACCGGACTTCGAGGGAAAGCTCTTTCGTGAACTACTCGGGGCTCGCGACGTCACCTACGCGGAGGTTGCGAAGATCCTGGGCGCTGCGATCGGCAAACCCGGCCTCGGGTATGCGCAATTGCCCGCGGCCCAGTTGAAACCTGCTCTCGTCCATATGGGAATGTCTTCCAACATGGCGGATCTGTTGCTCGAAATGGCGGATGCACTGAATTCGGGCTACATGACGCACCAGGAGGCGCGCTCGAGAGATAACACAACGCCGACGACGTTCGAGACCTTCGTAGCTGAAGTTTTCGTCCCGGCCTATCGGGGGCAAGCGGCTCGCGCCTAGTTTCAAATCTATTTGGTTGGTTGGTTGGTTGGTTCGCTGCTCCTCCGCCGCAACGTCGGCTCGCGGCGGCACTGTCTGCCGGTGCCGTCGATGGGGAACCCGCCGAGTGAACGCCTGCGAGGTTCGGAATCAAGATACCGAGCGTTGAGGATGGGACCGCCCCTGGCGCGGGCTCAGGTCTTGTGCCGAGGATCCTCTTCATGAGCCGGGCGAGACCTCTCGAACCGTTCCGCGCTGTCGTTTTCGAACTACGATGGCATGGTCCTGCTACCGGTAGGGTCTGTTGATTCCGGCGTTCGAACCACTTCCGGGGTGCGAGTTTGCGAAGTCGGCGTACCTCCGGTCTCTCGACCAGCACGACTCCAGGACAGGATTCATGCTGGCAAGTTCCTTGCCGAATGGCGACCTGAGGCTCGCTCGAGTTGCCCCATGACTCCGTGATACATCGGGTTCGGCGCACAGGGAACTACAATTGGCCCAGTTTCTTGCGGGCGGCCACAGATAGGCTGATCGCGAGCAGCACAAATAGGGCGACGCCTAGGAGCGGGACCTGGCTCAGGTGAGGCATGAACCTTTCACCGAACGCGAACATTTTCGCCGGCCAGGGCAGGCGCAATGTGCCCGTGACCCAGTGCGGAAGTCCCCGGCTGAGTTCGGGATCCTGAAACAGGTTGATAACAATGGCGAGCAAGCCAAAAACGCCACCGGCGGCGATCAATCCGCTCGCGTAGAGTGAGCCGGAGCTCACTTCGCTTTCCGCGTCACTCTTCGGCTCCTTGCCGCGCTCGGTGAGCCAGCGCACCAAGCCGCCGGCAAACATCGCCATCGTCGTCGCGATCGATATGTAGGAGCCCACGGCAAACGGAAGAGAGCGAACGCCCAGCAACTCTACGGCGATCACGAGGAAGACGCCGAGAAACACCAGCCGCCACGGAAGCCGGCGGTTCAGGATTCCATTGATAACCGTGGCCATCAGCCGCGCCTGCGGAGCTGCCGCTTGAGCGCTGCCAATTCCTTGCACCCACTGAACCTCGATGTGATGCGAAGCGGGGTCGTAGAGGTATTTTCCATCGGGGATTTCGCGCGAGCCGATGGCGTTCACGAGGACATACGTCCTGCCGTTGTGCGTGAAATTGTCCTGCTGCAGCTCGACGCCGGAAGGCAGGTGGTTGATATCGAGCGCGATCTGGATCGGCTCATACTGCTCCAAACCCTTGTTCATAAGAATCAGTGTAAAACCAATCGCGAGCGATGAAACCATGACGCCGATGACGAGCCCGATCTGCTGCCAGTGGGGGGTCGCTCCGACCAGATAGCCGGTTTTCAAATCCTGAGACGTTGCGCCCGCAATCGCCGAGGCGATGCACACCACGCCGCCGATCGTCAGCGCCAGCACGGCATAGGCATTCGCCGTCCAGCCGGTGACGAGGAACATCGCGCAGGTGGCCATCAACGTTGCGATCGTCATTCCGCTGACCGGATTCGAGGAGTTTCCGATCAGCCCGCTGATTCGTGAAGCGACGGTAACGAACAAAAATCCGAACACCACCACAAAAACTGCTGCAATTAAGTTCGCGAAGGCTCCCGTCTGCGCTCCGGGAATCGGCTTGAACTTCAGAAGCGCCCACATCATGGCCAGGATGGCGGCCGAACCGACCAGCACAACTCGCATCGAAAGGTCGCGATCGGTACGGCTCGCAACCGAGGTCTCGGTTTGTTTCGCACGCACGTCTTTCAGTCCGGCGGCGAGCGCTGAAAAAATCGTCGGCATCGTCTTGATCAGCGTTATGAGTCCGGATGCAGCTACTGCCCCAGCACCCATCGGGCGGATGTAACTCGCCCAAAGCTGGTCAGGAGTCATTTGGGGGATCGGCACCGTGCTCGGATAAAGGGGAACGGAGGGCGCGAGCGAGCCGAAGAATCGAATCGCGGGCATCAGCACCAGCCAGGAGATGACCCCGCCACCGAACAGCGTGCCCGCCACGCGAGGCCCGATTATGAAGCCGACACCGAGATACTCGGACGTGATCGCGGCGCGAAAGGAAGCGCCGGGCAACCATGGAGGCCGGTATTCGGGCTGCCCCGGCCACATCCCGAGCGTATTCATAGCGAACGTGT
>DATMRE010000110.1:0-8790 GCA_035566475.1 Verrucomicrobiia bacterium
CCGGGCTCCCCGAATGCGGTTCCGGCCGGCGAGGGCGTAACGAAGGCGACGATCGCGAACACGCTCATCGCACAGTTCAACGACGCCGCTGCCGTCGAGCGACTGTTTGCGAAATACCCAGGCGAGATCGCAGCCGTAATCGTCGAGCCCATTATGATGAATGTCGGCATCCTGATGCCCGATCCCGGCTATCTTCAGGCTCTGCGGCAGATCACGCGAACCAATGGGGCGCTGCTGATCTTCGACGAAGTGAAAACCGGGGCGAAGCTGGCCCGCGGCGGCGCCTGCGAGTATTTCCAGGTACGGCCGGACATGGTCTGCCTCGCGAAGTCGATCGGCGGCGGTTTCTCGCTCGCCGCATTCGCCTCAACGCGCCGGGCGATGGACCTCATCACCGACCATCGCGTTTTCCACGGCGGGACCTACAACACCAACCCGGTCGCCATGGCCGCCGGCCTCGCCGTGTTCCGGGAGGTCCTGACGCCCGCGGCGTACGAGCACGTGACGCGGCTCAACAACCGGCTCGTCGACGGCTACAAGAAGGAAATCAAGAGTACGGGTCTCGACGCCTATGTGGCCGTTGCCGGCTCGAACGGCGCGCTCATGTGTTTCTCAAGGCCAATCCGCAATTACCGTGACTGGCTCACGGTTGACAGCGACCTCTGGCGCCACTACTGGTTCGCGATGGTGAACCGCGGCGTCATACCGCAGCCCTACTGGTGGGACGAGCAGTGGACCGTCTCGGTCGCGCATACAGACGCCGACATCGACCGGCACCTCGGCGCATTTGCCGAAGTCGCTCCCGCGCTCGCCCGCGCGCAACGGGAGCGGCCCGCGACCACCGCGGCGCGTTGATTCTGCGGCGTCATTCCTCGGTCTGACCGGCCTCGGGCCCGGCCGGGGAAATCTGCTCTCGTCTTCAGCTGGGAGGGAGCTCTGGCGGAACAACAAGCCTCGCAAAACGGTGCCGTGTACCTCAAGCGCGTGCTCGGACGCCGGGACTTGATCGCGCTCTTCGTCGTAGCGGTGTTCAATCTCAACGTCATCCCGAGCATCGCCGCGAACGGCGCGATCACGGTTTGGCTGTGGCTGCTTTCGCTCCTGCTCTTCTTCCTGCCGCAGGGAATCGCCGTTATCGAACTCGCCCACCGCTACCCCGGCGAAGGCGGCGTGTACCTCTGGGCCAAGGAGGCCTTCGGCGACTTCCATGGGTTTCTCTCGGGCTGGTGCTACTGGACGAATAACATGATGTATGTTCCGACCGTCATGTTGTATTTTGTCGGCGTCTCGGTGTTCGTCCTGGGCCCGGGCCACCAGTCTCTTGCCGACAATAAGGCTTTTACGATCACCGCCTCGCTCGGGTTGATGGCGCTTTTGGTCATCCTCAACGTCGTGGGATTGGGTGTCGGGAAGTGGGTCAACAACTTGGGCGGCCTCGGCACCGGGATTGCGGCGGTCGCGCTCGTCGGCCTGGGCGTGACCGTCTGGCTGCGGTTTGGCACGACCGTCACCGGTTCGGACTTTCGCATTCCGGCCGATCCCCGATTCGTGTTCAATTCTTTCGGGGTGATTTGCTTTGCCTTGGTCGGCCTTGAGCTTGCCTCAGTGATGGGCGACGAAATCCAGGACCCCCAAAAGACTCTGCCCGGCGCCGTGGCCTGGGGCGGCGTGCTTTCGGGCTTCCTCTACATCGCCACAACCCTCACGCTCCTGATTGCCGTAGGCAGGAGCAACATCAGTGTGCTGCAGGGCGTCGTCCAGGCTGTCAGCCACATGGCCGACCGCGCGGGGGTCGCATGGGTTGTTCGGCCCTTTGCCCTGTTGCTGAGCGTATCGATCGCCGGAATCGGCTCGGCATGGCTCGCCGGCTCGGCCCGGATTCCGTTTGTCGCCGGACTCGACTCGTATTTGCCCAACTGGCTGGGCAAGATCCACCCGCGTTACGCGACTCCCCATGCCGCTCTCATCGTGCATGGAATTGTCTCCGGGGTTCTGGTCGTTCTGAATTCCCTGAGTGGCGGCGTACAGGAAACCTTTCAGAAATTGTTGTCGCTCGCGGTCGTCCTCCAGTTGGTGCCGTTCCTCTACATATTCGCGGCGCTCCTCAAGTTCTCCTTCAATCGTTTCCCGGGGAAGGGGCGCTATCGGAAGGGCGTGCTGTTTCTCGCCGGTGCGAGTGGGCTGGCGACGACGAGTGTGGGAATTATTCTCGCGTTTTTCCCGGCGCAGCAGATTACCTCTCTGCGTGCTTACGAAATCTGGATGTTCGGCGGAACGGGGTTCTTTATCGGACTTGCGGCGCTGTTCTTTTTCTTGTACGGCCGGCGGCGAGCGTTCCAGGCAGCGGCGAGCCGCGTCTAGCGGAAACTTCTTCGAGGAGGCTCTGAAATGGGGAGCGAAGCGGAGGCTGCGGTTCGCCGCTACCGGATGTATATCAACGGGGAATTTGTCGAGAGTGAACGCGGTTCGCATTACCCGGTCTCCGATCCTTCGACCGAGGAATCGATCGCCGAAGTTCCTAGCGGTGATGAAAAAGACGTGGACCGCGCCGTCGCCGCCGCCAAGGCCGCCTTCGATTCGGGCCCCTGGCCGGAGACCACGGCTCAAGAGCGCGGACGCATTCTCTTCCGCCTCGCCGAGCGCGTCCGCAAGGAATCCGTGATGCTGTCGGAGCTTGAATCGCGCAATTCCGGCAAGCCCATTGTCGAAGCCGAGTACGATATGGCTGACGTCGCTACTTGCTTTGAATATTACGGCGGCCTCTCGACCAAAGTTCTTGGCCACGTCAACCCTGTTCCCGATAACGCCCTGAGCCTCTCTCTGCGCGAGCCCGTCGGTGTTGCGGGGCAAATCATCCCGTGGAACTATCCGCTGCTGATGGCCGCCTGGAAGCTCGCACCTGCCATCGCCGCCGGGTGCACCTGTGTGCTGAAGCCGGCCGAGCAGACTCCGTTAACGGCGCTTGAATTTGCTCATTTCCTCACCGACGCGGGCCTGCCCCCAGGCGTGGTCAACATCGTCACGGGCTTTGGCGAGTCCGCCGGAGCGCCCATCGCCAGCCATCCCGACGTGAACAAGGTGGCCTTCACAGGGAGTGCCACGGTCGGCAAGGCCATCGTCAAAATGGCGGCAGACACGGTGAAGCGGGTCACGCTCGAGCTCGGCGGAAAATCCCCCAACATCTTCTTCGCCGATGCCGATTTCGAGTCCGCGATCGACGGTGCCCTGTTTGGCGTCTTCATTAACCAGGGCGAAGTTTGCTCGGCGGGGAGCCGCATCCTGGTGGAGAAGCCGATCTATCCGAAGTTCCTCGAGGCCATGGCCGCCAAGGCCAGGACGATTCGCGTCGGCCCGCCCCTCGAGCGCCAAACGAAAATGGGCCCGCTCGTAAGCAAGGAGCAATTCGACCGCGTCCGCTCCTATCAGGAGCTCGGCAAGAAGGAGGCAAAACTGGCTACCGGCGGCGGGTGCCCGGCTCGGATCACCCGCGGCTACTACGTCGAGCCGACCATCTTCTACGACGTCGAGAACTCCGCCCGCATTGCCCAGGAAGAAATCTTCGGACCCGTCGCGGCCTTGATCCCGTTCTCGAACGAAGCCGAGGCCGTGCGCATTGCCAACGCAACCCCGTACGGCCTTGCCGCTGCTGTCTGGTCGCGCGACATCTTCAAGGCATTCCGGGTCGTGAAGGCCCTCCGCGCCGGGATCGTTTGGGTGAATCACATGCAACCGACTTTCGTCGAAGCCCCCTGGGGCGGCTACAAGCAATCCGGCTTCGGTCGGGAGCTCGGCCCCTCGGGCATCGAGGAATATCTCGAGACCAAGCAGGTTCACATCAACTTGAACGAAAAGCCGATCGGGTGGTACTGACAGGATGCCCACAATCGAATTGCGCACCCCTATCCCGGGCCCCCGCTCCCGGGATCTCGCGCGGCGGCGCGTTGCCGCCGTTGCCCGAGGAGTTTCGCCCGCCACACCCATTTTTGCCGCGCATGCCGAAGGCGCAATCGTCGAGGACGTCGACGGCAATCGCTTGCTGGATTTCGCCGGGGGCATCGGCTGCGTCAACGTAGGTCACCGCGCCCCGCAAGTGGTTTCTGCCATCCGCGATCAGACCGACGCTTTTCTTCATACCTGCTTTAGCGTGGTCCCCTACGCGAACTACGTCGAGCTGGCGGAAAAGCTCAATCGACTCATCCCTGGCGATTTCGCAAAGAAGACCATCCTCGTGAACACTGGCGCCGAAGCCGTGGAAAACGCCATCAAGATCGCCCGCTCCTACACGCGCCGCCCGGCCATCATCTGCTTCGAAGACGCCTTTCACGGCCGCACGATGCTCGCACTATCGCTCACGAGCAAAACGCATCCCTACAAAGCCGGATTCGAGCCCTTCTCGACCGACATCTACCGCATTCCATACGCCTATTGCTACCGCTGCTCATACTCGCTCGCGTATCCATCCTGCGGTATTTTCTGCGCGCATCATCTCGAGGATACATTCAAGCGCGTGATTGCCGCCGAGGCGGTCGCCGCCATTGTCGTCGAGCCGGTTCTCGGCGAAGGCGGATTCGTCGCTCCGCCGCCTGAATTCTTCGCCGTGCTTCAGGACGTTTGCCGCCGCCACCACATTCTCCTGATCGCCGACGAAGTCCAGACCGGCTTTGGCCGCACGGGCACGATGTTTGCCTCCGAGCGCTACGGCATCGTCCCCGACATTCTTGTTGCCGCGAAATCGATCGCCGGCGGGCTGCCGCTCGCCTCGGTCACGGGCCGCGCGGAAATCATGGACACGCCCGGCCCGGGCGGCCTGGGCGGAACGTTTGGCGGGAACCCCGTCGCCTCGGCTGCCGCTCTCGCCGTCCTCGAGATCATGGAGCGCGAGAATCTTCCCGGGCGGGCCGAAACACTCGGCAACGTCTTCGAGTCGCGCGCGCGCAGGTGGAGGGAGCGCTGGCCGGTCGTCGGCGACGTGCGCGGCCTGGGCGCGATGCGCGCGATCGAGCTTGTCCGCTCGCAAGAATCGCGCGAGCCCGCGAAGGAAGAAACCGCGCAAGTCCTCCGCTATTGCCAGGAGCACGGCCTGATTCTGGTTTCGGCCGGGAGTTACGGAAACGTATTGCGTTTGCTCGTCCCGCTCGTGATCACCGACGATCAGTTCGACGAGGGCTTGAGCGTGCTCGAGGGCGCCCTGGAAAGCGTCGCCGGCTCGGGTCTGAAAGCCGTACCCGACCGCGACTAGCGGCGAGGGACCGTTCGCGCCGGCTTGCCGATGCCCGAAGGGCTTCTATGCCCCGAAGCGCGTCCTTCGCCGAGAGGGAGCGTCACCTGACCGTGGGCCGCCCGCCGCTCCTTGAGAGTCGCATCCAAGAGCGCGGGCCCTGCTAAATGCGCCCGAGCGCTAGAACTCGCGGGCCATGGGGGACGATTTGCTTTGTAGATCGAGAGTGAACCTGCACGCCGCACTCTGACATTGGACCACCGATTAGGAGCCAGCCTTGAGAGAGAAGCTAAGAGCCGTGGCCGCGACGGGAAATCTCAGTACAGGATTTCGGGAAGAGAGTCTCCGTCGCTCCGTCGACGAGGGCGCCACGTTCGTTGGTTGTGACGCGGGCACGACGGACTCGGGCCCCTATTACCTGGGCGCCGGAGTCCCGCGTGGACCGCGTGAAGGTGTGAAACGAAACCTTTACCTGATCTTACGCGAGGCTCTGCGGGCTGGCATACCGGTCATTATCGGCTCGGCAGGACATGCCGGCGGCCGACCACACCTCGACTGGACGATTGAGATTGTCCGGGAACTGGCGCGCGCCAACCAGTGGCATTTCAAACTCGCCTCGATCGACAGCGAGGTGGATCCAGAGGCCCTTCTCGAGGCGTTCCGCAGGGGAAAAATCACTCCGCTCTCTCCGGCACCCCATCTCGGGGAAGACGATATCCGGCAGGCGCGGCGATTCGTGGCCATGATGGGAATTGAGCCGATCCAGTCGGCGCTGACTTCGGGGGCTCAGGTGGTCGTGGCCGGGCGTTCGAGTGACGTCGCAATCTACGCTGCGCTGCCGGTTCTTGAAGGAATTCCAAAAAGCGTGGCTTTCCATGCCGGGAAGATTCTAGAATGCGGCGCGGCGAGCGTAGCGCGGCGGTTGTATCCCGATTGCATGTCTGGTGAACTCGATCAGACGGGATTCACCGTCGAACCTCCCAACCCGGACCTCTACTGCACGCCCGAGAGCGTACTCGCTCATACATTGTATGAGAACTCAGACCCTTATCGTCTTGTTGAGTCGGGCGGAGTGCTCGACACCTCGGCCGCACAGTACCGGGCTCTCAGCGCACGAGCGGTGCGTGTTACCGGGAGCCGGTTCCACCCGTCCCAGAAATACACGGTCCGAATTGAAGGCGCAGCCTTGGTTGGCTACCGTTCGATCGTCGTTGCCGGCATTCGAGATCCTCTGGTATTAGGCCAACTTCAGAATTTTATCTCGGGCCTGCGGTCCGAGGTCGAGCGCAAGATCGCCGCGAACCTGCGGGTGGCCGCCGATGCCTACACTCTCAATTTCCGCGTTTACGGGCGCAATGGCTCGCTCGGCGACCTCGAACCGCTATCGCAAATTGGCGGCCACGAGGTCGGACTCATCATTGATGTCGTGGCCTCGTCTCAATCTCTGGCTGCCGACATACTGCCACTGGTGTGGCACACCGGGCTGCACCATCCGATTCCGGAATATGAAGGGCTGATCAGCAATTTTGCTTTTCCATTTTCGCCGCCCGGGATCGACGTGGGCCCCGTCTATCGCTTTTGTGCCAATCACGTCTGGGAGCTCGATGACCCCTGTGAGCCTTTTCGGATGAGCATTGAAGTTCTGTAACCGGCAATTCTGACTCCGGCCGGATCGAGGAGGAACATGCGCGAGCTATGGCAGTTCACGAAATTGATTCGCAGCAAGAACGCGGGCCCCTTCGAGTTAACCTTCGATATCATCTTCAAAGACCGCGAGAGCTTTGATGAAGTGCTGAGGAGTGGCCGGCTTTCCTCCGAGACCGTCTCACAGCTTTATGGGGTCGACCGCGGACAAGTCCGCTTCTCCGCCATCGAGGAGCTCCTGGCTGTGAAGATCTCGATGCCACGTCGCGTTTTTTCGGGCGATGTCATGGACACCGACATCTACGGAGGGCAATTCCACGGCCCTCTAGTGCGGCTCCCGATCGACGTCGGCTGACCCATCTATCAAAACATAGCTCGGGCTCCGAGTTGAACCGTGCCGGGAGGGCAAATCCGGGGTTCCCATAGAGCACGGCTGGAGCTGGCCAAGGCGTGCTCCACAGTGTTCATTTCCGCCGCGATACAATCTGCCTCCCGAGTCCAAGCTCCGCTGTATACTTGCGCCGGTTATTTCCGCGACCACTTCGCTCGGTCCCGGATGGGTCGATGGGTCCTTTGCTGCTCGCCGGAACCGAGACTATGTGGGGGCGTCTATGCGGGATTATAGATAAGGAGCAGACGGTATCGATCGCGCTCGTGAGTGCGCCAGAACGGTGATCAGAGTGCCAGCAGCGAGACTCGGGCGCTGCTCACGAAACGTCTTCGTTCGGTTACTTATTTCATTCCGTCCGTCGATCCTCCTGTCCCTCTCGGAAGCAGGGTTGGCCCTCCTCACCCCGGTCTTCTTCCTGTCGCGGGACTCTTTCGGCCAATTATGGCGCCAAGCGAGCGGGATGAGGTATTCATGCCCGGCGGAGGCTGCGCCTTCCCGCGTCTGAGAAATCGAGACGAGGTCCAAGCAAATGGGCACGACACTGAAGAAACGCAACTACGCGCCGGAGGCCGAGGGGACTCTCGCGGGACTGCGCGTTCTTGATTTGTCCCGCCTCTTTGCCGGCAACCTGCTGACGCAGGTCCTCGGCGATTTCGGCGCCCAGGTGATCAAGGTCGAACCACCGGCGGGCGACAGCCTGCGCGCCTGGCGCACAAACGGAGTGCCCACGCACTGGAAGATCTACGCACGAAACAAGAAGAGTCTGTGCCTCGAGCTACGCAAGCCCGCGGCGCGGGAGCTGCTCGTCCGCTTCGTTCGCTCGTCGCATATCTTCATTGAGAGCTTCCGGCCCGGTACTCTCGAGAAGATGGGTCTGGGGCCTGAAAAGCTCTTCGACGTGAACCCCAAGCTCGTGATCATTCGCATCTCAGGCTGGGGCCAGACGGGACCCTACAGCCGGCGCCCCGGCTTCGGCACGCTCATCGAGGCCATGTCGGGTTTTGCTTCGATGAATGGCTTTGCCGATCGCGAGCCGGTGCTGCCGCCGATGTATCTGGCCGATGGCGTGGCCGGATTGTATGGCGTCGCGGCGGCGATGATCGCGCTACGCGAGGTAGAGAAGAAGGGCGGGCGCGGCCAGGTGATCGACCTTTCACTGTTGGATCCGCTGTTCGCCATTCTGGGCCCCCAGGCTGCGAACTGCCGCCTGACCGGAGTGGTCAAGCCTCGGACAGGCAGTCGCTCGACGAACTCCGCGCCGCGCAATGTCTACCGGTGCAAGGACGGCAGCTACGTGGCGCTCTCGGCGTCGACGGAGGCGATGGCCCAGCGTTTGTTCCATGCCGTCGGTCGGCCGGATCTGGTCGGCGATCCGCGCTTCGCTACCAACGCCGATCGGGTGAACCATGCCGACGAGCTTGACACCCTCATCGGCGGATTCATTGCCGAGCGGGGTCAGGCCGAGAACGTGGCCTTCTTCGAGCAGGCTGAGATCACGGTCGGACCGGTCTACGATATCTCGCAAATCCTCGAAGAC
>DATMRE010000111.1:0-16531 GCA_035566475.1 Verrucomicrobiia bacterium
CGTTCGGTTTGAATCGCGGCGAGTGGCATCGTCGTGTCTCTCGGGCACGCTATCGCGAGAGGGCCGGCTGGCATGTGCATCTTTGCGATCGAGCGCCGCGGTCGCTCGATTGACCCGACCAGCGGCGCTCGATTTTGGCAAGGGTGACGTCCAAGCAGATTTCCCTCAGAACTCAAGCCGTATCGAGAGTTGCGCCTCTCGCGGGTCGCCGACACCTTGCCGGATGAACCCATCGAAGTCCTCGAGCGGCGTCCCGGTCGTCAAGGTGTTCACGTTGTTCTTGTCGTTGAACAGGTTGAACACCTCGAGCTTTGGAACGACCCGGAACCGCTCTCCCAGGTGAACCGGCCTGGCCAGCGCAAAATTGAAGGCGAAGTAGCCGTTGTCCTTGCGCAGGAAATTCCTGCCGCAGTCGACATTGCTCCCGCCCGGACCAAGACCCAGCTGGACGCGGTGCAGAGCCTGCGTCTCGCTGCAGAGAGGGCCTGCACCGGTTGCGTTGGGATTGCCACTGGTCGGCTGCGCGGTATGCGCTTGCATACGCACATCGAGATTGAAGCCCGCCGGGAGGTCGGCGTAGGTGATGAAGTTGAATTTATGTTTTTCATCGCGGTCGGAGTAAGAATACTCCTTCGCGAGATTGAAAAGGTCGTAGTACCGGAAGCTGAAGGGGTCGCGCTCGTTAGAATCGTCATCCAGGTCCTCGGACCAGACATAATTCGCGTCCAACTGGAAACGATGGCTGAAGCGCTTGCGCACCCCAACCGTCGCGCCACGATAGAGCGATTTAGCCGAGCTGGCCACGACCGTCATACCGCCCAAGTTCGAGAAAGGCGCCTTACCGGTGTAGGACGGGCCTGCGCCGAGGTTCACGTCGGCTGTCGGGATCAAGTTCGCCGACGAGCAGCAGACGTTGGGATTGGTGAAGCGCGTCAGGCGCACGCCCTTCGAGATCGTCAGATCAACATACCCGGCCCACCCGGAGGCGATCTCCTGCTCGTAGCCCACGTTCGTCGTGTAGATACGCGGATTCGAGTAGTCCTTGCTGAACACGGTCACGCCCGCCTGGAACGGGAACTGCCCCGCCGGGAGCGGCGTTACAGGGACCGTAAACGGTGGAGCATAGGTAGGACCTGGCGGTTTGGCACCCGGATTCGCGGTGTTGAAGAACGTGCCGGCAGCAAGGGTCTGCTGCTGCACCCCGTTCGTCGTGATCGCACCCACCTGAGTCAGCATGTTCTGCCGGGCATTGAAGATGCCCCAGCTGGCCCGCAGTGCGGATTTGCCATTTCCCTTGATGTCCCAGGCGAAGCCGATGCGCGGCTGGAACTCCTTGTTCTGGTTCGGCAACCGCCCGGTCGATGGAAACCTCGGATCGCTCAAGTCTTGGCCATAGGCCGTCTGCGAGGGGGCGATCACCGGATCAGGAAAATGCTGCGCTTCCCAGCGCAGGCCGTAGTTGACCGTCAAGTTGCGCGTGAGCTTCCAGCTATCCTGCAGGAACAGAGCGAATTCCTCGTTGTTTATGGATGAGGCCCCGGATTGGTCTTTCGTCTCACCGGGTCTGGTCGGCCCCTTCTGCAAGAAGAGCAAGAGCGGGCCGCCCGTGGACTTGGACCCGGCAGCACAGCCCGCGCTCAAACTGGAATAACTGAGCGTCCCCGTAGTCTTGCCGTTGGTCGAACACTCGAGCGTCGTGGGTCCAAACCCGGTCCCGCCGCTCGAGGCATAATGCAGAAAGCCCGTGACGCTGTCGAAGAAATACACGCCGTTGAAAAATCCGCGGAAGATCTGGGTGTTATTGCTGTGGATCCACTCCCCGCCGAGCTTGATCGTGTGTTTGCCTCGGCTGACGGTGAAGTTATCTCGCACATCGGTCCTCCAGAACAGTTCGTCGACCGACGGCTCGAGAAAGAAGGGCTGCCCAAAGCGGAAAACGTTCGCCGACGAAGTGGAGCCTATGGATGTGTCCGGAACGCTATTTGGATCGGTCGCATTCCGCGGCCGGTTCTCCCGCGCGTAGGTAAAGTGCGCCTCGTTGAGTTTGGTCCCGGAGATCGTGCTGAACCAGTTCGTGTTGATCGCTTGAATCTTCGACGGCCCTTCGATACCGTTCGCCGTCGTTCCATAGGAGGGCACGTCGAACGTCTGGTTGGTATTTTTCGAATAATCGTAGTTGTAGGACCCAAAAATCTGGTTCTTCGTATTCAGGTTATAGTCGACGCGGCCAAATGCCGCCCCGTTGCGCACTAAATGGTCTACCGGCAGTCCATCGTTCTCGTTGAAATTCGTCTTCATAAAATTCAGCAGCACCGCGCGCTGGCAATCGGTATTCGCCGCGATCTGCGCGTCCGTGATGCTGCCGTTGTTGAAGACGGGGCTTGACACCGGGCATGACGCCCCGAGCGGCGCGCTCAGATTTTTCCGCGTGAGGTTCTCTCGAATTCCCTCGCCGGCTCCGAAGAAAAAGAGCTTGTCTTTCCGGATCGGCCCGCCGATGCTGCCACCGAATTGATTGCGCAGGAAATTGTCGAGCGGTTTGCCGTCCGAAGTCGCTGCCGTCAACGCCTCGGTACGGTAGTATTCGAAGGCGCTTCCGTGCACGTCGTTCGTGCCGGACTTTGTAATCACGTTCACAACCCCGCCGGCGGTCCGGCCAAATTCCGCGTTCGCGCCACTCGCCACGACTTGAAACTCCTTCACCGCATCGAGCGTGATATCGATCGCCGCACGCTGTCCTCCCACCTGCTCGCCGAAAAATCCGTTGTTGTAGTCCCCTCCGTCGAGGCTCACGTTGTTGAAGATTCCCCGCTGACCGTTGAAGTTGATCTCGTCGCCGTCGGGTCCCTGCGTAATGGCCACGCCCGGCGTAAGTGTCAGCAGGTCTTCGAACTTTCGCCCGAGAACCGGTGTGTCGGCAACCGCCAGTTCGCCCAGAGTCGACGAAGATTCCGTCCTGTTCACTTCCACGACCGGAGTATCGGTCACCACGATCTGCTCCGACACGGTAGAAACCTTGAGCACGAACGGGAGGGAAACCGCCTGCCCCACGGTCAGGTTCACGTTCTGTTGCAGAATTGTGGCAAAGCCTTCTTTCGATATGGTGAATGTGTAGTCGCCCGGGGCCAGACTCAGGAACGCAAAGTGTCCGTCCGCATTCGTTGTTTGCGCGGTGATGTAGTTCGTGCCCAGGTTTTTCGCTTCGACGTTCGCTCCCGGCACGCTTCCGCCTTTTTCGTCGACGACATCTCCCTGCACCGATCCCGTGGTGAACTGCGCCTGCCCCCAAGCTCCGGAAGCACAGAAGATCGCCAATGCCAGGCCCAATACGGCACCCACGAAGTCCCTCATCTTCTCCTCCAATCCCAGTTTTTTCCCGAGGCGGATCTCTCGGCTGACGAGAAACCCCGCTCCACCGATACAATTACGTGGGAGTGTAGGACGACTGCAGTAAAACGGCAAGATGGAAACACCCGCTATTTTCCGATTCATTCAATCCGTTCGCCGAATGCTTCTCGGGTCATCCGCACGTCGCTACTGCCCGCCGGCCGATGGGACGTTCCCACGAAGAACGACTGACCGACACCCCCGCAACGCACAGCCATGAGCGATCGGCGAGCGAAGCGATGCCCGGCCAGGCAATCTACTGAATGCGGGATTCCCGGGCGGCGGACGATTAATAGAGCCCTCATAATCCGCTCCGCGATCCCCGCGCCGTACTCGCTCGGGCAACCCGGGCTGCGGCTTCGACGATTCCTATCCCCGGTCACCGTGATCGCGTTGGTCAAACGGCGCGCCCGAAACCGGGCGATCTCCAGTAGGATCGCAGTCGGCGATTGCATTTCGGACCGGAGAGCGTGTTGTCGCCCGGAGCAAACTGATGAACCAGAGCATCTCCTGAGCCGAGTCAGCTGAGCAGGCGGCGCGGGCCGCTGATGAAAGGACTGCCGCGCTCATAGAACCGCAGCGTGCGGTGGGCCTCGCGCGAGAGGCCGATGCGAGTCGTTGCGCGGATTTCGCCGACCGGTCGCACTGCCGTGCCAAGCCAGAGAGGACTCGCGCCGGAGCACAGATCGAGCCCATCGAGTCGCCGATCGATGCGCATCGCGGCGGAGAGGCGGCCGGGGCCGCGGGCCAGGTCAAACAGGCGCGAGAGAGCGCGGTGACGCCTCATCAGCGCGATCCCTTCGAGCGGTTCCAATGCGCGTATCAGAACGCCCCCGCCGACGCCGCAGGTTTCGCTTGATACATTCGTGCACCAACACGAGCCGTAGGCGAAGTAGATGTAGGCATGGCCTCGCTCGAGGAAAAGCGAGCGGTTGCGAGGCGTCTGGCCTCGAAAGGCGTGGCCGGCAGCATCTCCGACCGGATAGGCCTCCGTTTCTACGATGCGCCCGCCGACACGGCTTCTCGGGAGATCGTGAACGAGAGTCTTGCCTACGAGATAGCGTGCAAGTGTGACCGTATCGACGGGCAATTCCGCTCGGCGAAGACGTCGGATCCGACCGAGGATTTTCGCTGGCGTTGGTTTGCTCACGGGATTAAAGTGACTGCTCGATCGGGCTGTTCGGATTGCTCGTTTGATCACAGCCTCGAGGTGACACGCGAATGGCCGCAACCTGTAAACATATCAAAGAAATCAAGGACGTCAGCCCAACTGCGAACGGATGCGAGGAATGCCTGAAAATCGGATCCGCGTGGGTGCATCTGCGCCTGTGTCTCAGCTGCGGGCACGTGGGCTGTTGCGATAGCTCGAAGAACAAGCACGCCACAAAACACTATCACGCGACGAAACACCCGATTATCCGGTCGTTTGAGCCAGGAGAAGATTGGAAGTGGTGTTACGTCGACAACATCGGGTTGGACTAGCGATCCTGGTTGCCCGTCGAGAGGCACTGCCAACTCCGCGAAGGCAGACTGAGACGGGCCGCCTGGTTCCCTGCCGGGTTGTCTTGTGATTTGCGTCGCGGGCGGTCGTCCCGTGCCGTCCCTCTCCCGGCATTCAGGCTGGTGGTTACCTGGCCACGGTATGGACCGCCTCGCGACCGCTTCCCTTCGGACCACAGAAGACAACAGGCGGAAGCTCCCTCGGCGCCCGAGAACCGGATCATGCGCGAACCCCGGTGATAAACCCCTGGTGACCTAAGTCGACGATTGCAGCCGCGGCTGCCCAGAAAACGCCGGGCTCTGATGCGATTGGCGCCTTTCGATGAAATGCCGCTGCGCGCGAAGGCCCCAAGCTCGGACGAAATAGTAGTTGAGGGTGCCCGCGACACCGATGCTGACCAGAGGGACGAGTCGGCCCATCCATTTCTCTGCGACTTCGGCTCCCGCTTTCACGGCGATCTGATCGATGATGCGAGGCACGAGGTGTTCGGTGGCTTGTTTCTCAAGGAAGTTACGCGCGAAGTCCACGCCCGCTGCGCTGGCGGCCGCGATCCAAAACGCTGCCACCTCCTCCTCGGTCGAATACTCGAATCCGTAAATGAGGCTGAGTTTTTGCAACATCCGGATCGTTATCGCCGAGAGAATCCCCATGTCCGGGAGAAGAGTGGTCAGCCCTCCAAGACCGAGTCCCATGCCCTCGAGCGCAGCCATCTGGGCGGAAGAGGCGATGATTCTCTCCGCGGGAAGAACCAACCTGTCCAGGTTCAGTCGATGAATGTCCTGCCAGTTTTGAATCGGGAGGCCATACACGCGCCGGACATGACGGAGATACTTTTCGGGATTGAGCTGCACTTGGCGATACGCCCGCCGAAATCCCGCGCGGATGGACGTGCGAACTAGCCTTGAAAACACTCCGGTCCTCAGAGGATTCTTTGCCATCGGTGTTTAGATGCTAGCACGGGTCGAAGAAAATCGGCCTTCGTTCGGAAACGCGTAATGAGCCCGATGCGCTCGTCCCGGCCGTCCCGAGTTCGATTGGCCCACGTCCCGGGTGTGGCTTCGATAGGAGAATACCATACCAAGAGGACCGTCGAGACGGCAGGGATCGGCGATTGCGCATGATCCAGATTTGCTTCTCCTCGTCGCGGTCACCTCAAATGGAACCCAGAATCTCCCCTGCTAAAGACTGTCCGCGGAATCGCCTTGTCTCAGGCGCATACCGGTAACGCGGCCTGATCGATCGAGCTTCGTCCGCCGAAATACACAGAAACGAAGACCCGAGAGGATCGACACGCCGGCACCTTGATCAGCGGCTCGGAACCTTTGAGCCAGGAAGCAGGACGAGCCAGTCGCCTTGCGAACCTTCTCTCCCCGAGCCATGTCGGCGCTCAAGCGAACGACAACCGTCGGTTCGCAGTTTTACTTTGGGCATGAGCACAGGGATATAGCTTGTAAGGGGTCCGAGGAGGCAGCGACAATGGACGCGTACCAGCGTGCCAGCCTGCCGACCGCAGCAATTGCCGGCAATACAACTGGAAGGCGCGGATACACGGGTGGTCGAAGCGATGAGTCAGCGTAGCCAAAAGACGTACGCGGGAGACAATGTAAAGGTACAGCCGAGCACTGCGACCGGTTCCGAACGCCGAACTGTGGATCGTCATCTGTTTACGGCGGCTGCCGACGTCGTGGAGCAGAGTTCGGGGGCGCGGTTTTCGACCCGCACGACCGACCTCAGTCCGGGCGGTTGCTTTGTCGATACGATGCTTCCCTTCGAAGCAGATTCCAAGGTGCGTGTAACCATTCGCAACGGAAAGGCGCAATTCGAGGCCAACGGTCAGGTGATTTATTCCCAGTCGGGGCTGGGGATGGGCATCGCGTTCGACGAATTGGACTCGGACCAGCGGCTTACGCTCAAAGCTTGGCTCGCCGATTCGAACCTCCCGCCGCAACCAATCGAGGAGGCGGCGCCAGGGGCGCAAAAAGGGACCGCGCCTGCGCAGCGCTCCCATCACGCCGTGTTGGCCCGTCTTGTTCACTTGATGATACATAAGGGAATTCTGTCGGAAGCAGAAGGTGCATCGATCCTAAAGGATCCGGTGTTCTTTTAATAAACCGAGTGCCCACGGTCTCTCGGCGCAAGCTATCTTCGGACAAGGACTCGTCCTGAGACCGGGCTCACCACGTCCCCCGATACGATTCAAGCTGTGAACGAGCTGATCATCGTGGGACGCCTCGACGTCACCGATGAACTCGCGTTCCGAGCCCGGCGGGAGATCGACCCTGGGAATCCACAAGGAGCGGAAACTGCGTTATCGCCTCGCCTGCATCGGAGTTCGCCGGGAATTCACCGGGATTGCGGCTCAGGCAGCTCACGCCGCCACAGACCCAGCTGAGCTCGGGCTGCTTGCCTCGCCGTCAGCTAAGGGCAGGTATTTCCCATCGAAGGAAATTTTTCCCATTATGGTTTCGATTCGGTTAAAATAACCAAGTGGTAAGTACAGTAGAATCAGTACTCGGCCCCTTTTCGTCGCTGGCCATGACCTTGCATCGATAACTAAGGGGGGGAATTGATGGGAGAGCGCAGAAACGCAAGACGATATGAGGTTTACCTACCCCTGCAGGTTTGCATATCGCGCACACACCCGGCGGAATTTTGTACGGCCCAGCTGCGAGATATCTCCCGGTCGGGAATCTATTTCCACTCAGATGTAGCCATTCAGGCGGGCTCGGGAGTCGAGCTAACGTTCGCCCTGCCTGCCGATCGGGACCGTGGCACCTCTATCCTGGTGCGGGCGAGTGCCAAGACACTTCGAGTTTCTGAGCTTGTCGGCGAACTCGCGCCAGTCTTCGGGATAGCAGCCACAATTGATCGAATTGACTTCGTCCGCCCCGTGGTTACGAACGCCGCATAAGACAGAGTTCGGTCCTTTTCCGGGCGAGCCGATCGATGGCTCGCCCGATTCTTTTCCTGTCGGGGTTTCCGCCCCCCGTCCCTGCGATTACAATGGTTTGGTGTGAAACCGCGGCGCCTCTGCCATGGCTAGAAGCATTCCGAGAATCCTCGAACTCGAGCACAACATTCTTCGAGCGCTCTGTAACGGCCGAGTCACGCCCGCGGTCCGGGACGGCGTGGCGCGGGAGTTGGCAAATCACGAGTGGCGGGAACCGGAGCATCAAGTGGTGTACGAGGCGCTCGGAAGAATTCGGCATGAAGGTCCCGAGACCCTTCGTGACCAGCTGCGGGCCCAAACAACACGGATGGGATTCCCGGAGGTCGACTGGACGGGCTATTTCGAGCCGGGACGGGAGGGGGAAGAGGATCTGGCGGAATTGCTCCGTGAGCTCGGAACGGTGCGAGAGGAGTGTCCATGACTCGGCGCGAGCGGCCCTGGCTCTCGGCAGCTGATGTAACACTCCTGCCTGCGTTCATCCTGTGGTTTATCTGGCAGCTGCAATTCACGGCACGAGGGACTTGGGTCGTGTTCGTCGTTTGGCTGACTCTGAGTTTTTCGCTGCACCGCGACACGCCGAAGTCGCTGGGGTGGCGCGCGGACAATCTATGGCCCGCGACGAAGCTGGCCCTCGCCGTCTTCGGTCTGATGACGGCCGCGCTCATCACGATTGGTCTGCTGCTCGGCGCTTCACGGCACCTGCCGCCGCATCTGATTTCCTCGCACAGGCTGGTAAATTACCTCGCCTTTTGCCTGCTGCAGCAGGTGGCGCTCAATTCGCTCGTGCATAACCGAATGCTCTCGCTCCTCCCGAATGAGTGGGCGGCTGCCATCTTGACCGGAGTGATCTTCGGCGCCTGCCACTGGCCGAATCCGGTGCTCGTGCCGCTCACCTTGATCGGCGGGGCGGCGATGGCCTGGATGTTCGGACGCGTCCGGAACATCATCCCGCTTGCGGTTGGACAGGCCCTGTTGGGTTCGCTCGTCTCGTGGGCGTTCCCGATTGCCTGGCACCACCATCTGCGAGTCGGACCGGGCTATTACGGGGGCTGAGATGGTAAACAGAGCCCTCACCCGGCTCTCGGCGGCAACGAACCGCGGAGGAGTTGAGATCGTTCGGGGTTCCGTTCGAATGCCAAGCGTCGGATGGTCACTTTGAATGTGCGGCGAGTTCAAACTCGATGATGTGCTCGAGTGCGGCGATGTCGCCGCCGACAACCGGGCGGCCGTTCACGAAAAGAGTGGGCGTGCTGTTTATGCTGAGGGCCGCCCCCTCCTCGCGGTTGGCCTCGACCGCCCTCTTGGCCCCGGGCGAGGACATGCAGGACTTGAAGGCTTCCTTGTCCAGGCCGGCTTGCGAGGCAAACTCGGCGAGTTTGTCCCAAACATTTTCAGTCGAGATCAAATCCTGTTTCTCGAAGATGACGTCGTGGACCTTCCAGAAAGCCTCGGGAGATTCCAGGAAGGCGCAGCGGGCTCCGATCGCGGCCGTATCCGCCCAGGGATGAAGCGCGACAAGCGGAAAATCCTTGTAGACCAGGCGGATCCGGTAGTGGCCCTCAAGGCCCTTGAGGGCTTCATCGAGCTCGCGGCAGTGCGGGCATTCGAAATCAGCGAACTCGACGACCGTCACGGGCGCGTCGGCCGGACCCTTCGTAGGGTTACCCTCGATGTGAAGCTTCGCGCGGTTGGCTGCGAATGGGTCGATCGACATGTCAAACATCTCGCCGCGGATCAGTGTCTTGCCGTCTTTGCTGACGTAGACTTCTCCCGTGTCGGTCTGGTCGTTGACGCTGACCCGGACGGGAACGAGATAGAAATCCGCGGCGGGCGACTGGCTGAGGGGACCGACATTGACCTTGAAATCAGGGCCCCAGGCGAAAAGGTTCCGAACGTAGGCATCGGTCGTTTTAAGTACCTGCGCCGGATCGGGAGATCGAGCAGCCTGAGAGCTGTTAGAAGCCGGTGGCGTTTGGGCAACACACGGGAGTGCGGCAAAGAGAACCGGGATTGCACGAAAGAACAACCTTCTTCGAAACATTCGAGTGAATCCTCCGGAGTCGCGTCATCCGAAAAAAGCGACTAATCCGAGACGAAGACCGATACAGCATAAATAATAGCGAGAACAACCGCAAAACCGAAAGGGCCGGGCTTCACAGCGACAATTTCTGGGCAAGCGGGAAGCGGCGCCCCACGCTGAACGCCTTCGAGGTCACTTTCAAGCCCGGCGGTGCCTGCTTGCGTTTGTATTCGTTCCGATCGACCTGCAGGGCAACCGCGCGGACCAGGCTGAGCGGATAGCCAGATTCCTCGGCGATCTCCTGCGGGGTTCGGAGATCTTCGACGTACGCCTTCAGAATCCGATCGAGGACATCGTAGGGGGGAAGCGTGTCCTGGTCGCATTGGTTTGCGCGAAGCTCGGCTGACGGAGCCTTGCTCAGAACTGGCTCGGGAATACGGTCCTTGCCGCGATTGGCGAAATTTGCCAGTTCGTAGACCATGGTTTTTGGAACGTCTGAGATCACGGCGAGCCCGCCGGCCATGTCGCCATAGAGAGTGCAGTAACCGACGGCCATCTCGGACTTGTTTCCGGTGCTGAGGACCAGCGAGCCGAATTTATTCGACAGGGCCATGAGCAGATTGCCCCGAATGCGTGCCTGAAGGTTTTCTTCCGTCACATCTTCGGGCAAGCCCGCAAAGCTCTCCGCAAGCGCCTTCTCGTAGGAGTTGAACGCACCGGTGATCGGCAGTACGAGAATCTGAATTCCCAGATTCTTGGCCAGCGATTGCGCGTCTCGAAGGCTGCCGTCGGAGGAAAAGGGCCCGGGCATGGCCACGCCGAGAACGTTTTCCGCCCCGAGAGCGTCGGTGGCAATCGCGGCCACGAGTGAGGAATCGACGCCACCGCTCACGCCGACCACGACCTTGCGGAAGCCGCATTTGCGGACGTAGTCCCGCGTGCCGATCACGAGCGCGCGATAGGCCGCCTCGAGCTCGTCATCGATGGCCGGGCGCATGTCGCCGGAGCCTGCCGAAGAATCAAAAAAGACGAGGTCCTCTTCGAAGGATTTTGCACGGGCGGCGATCCGGCCATCGGGCATGAAGGCAACGCTTGAGCCGTCGAAGATCAGGCTGTCGTTCCCGCCTACCTGGTTGACGTAGACCAGGGGAACGCGGTGCTGTGTTGCCGTTGCGCGCAGCATGTCAAGCCGGAAGCTCCTCTTACCGATCGTGTAAGGCGACGAGGAGATGTTCAAAAGGACCGTGCTTCCCTTCCCCACAAGCTCCGCGACAGGGTCGCGTTCGTAGAGGCGCTGCGCCCAGAAATTCTTGTCGTTCCAGCAATCTTCGCACACCGTAATGCCAAGAATCTCGGGACCCAACCGAAAGGCATGCTGGGTGTGCGCGGGTTGGAAGTAGCGCGTTTCATCGAAGACATCGTAGGTCGGAAGCAACATCTTGCGCTGCTCGAAGAGAATTCTTCCGCCGGCGACGAGCGCGGCCGAATTCGCGACCGGCTTCCCGGTGTCGTCCTGCGCCTTGCCGACAAAGCCGACAACCGATGGGATGGCGATATCCTGGGCCAGCCGGAGGAGTTCCTTCTGATTGCGCTCGGCGAAACTGGGGCGCTCGATCAAATCCTGTGGCGGATAGCCGCAGAGGCACAGCTCGGAGAAAACGGCAAGATCAGCGCCACCCAGTTTCGCTCGGCGTCCGAGCTCGAGGATGCGCGCCGAATTGCCTTCAAAATCGCCAACGGTTGGGTTGAACTGGGCGAGCGCAATCTTCATGAGAAGCAACCAGCATACGGGGCACAGGCAGGCTTTTCAATCATGAGGGAACAAGGGGTCTGGCCCGAGGCGTGCCCTGGGGCGAAAAAAGACGGCTCCCGGAAGGCGCCAACCGACCGGGAGCGGACAAAAAAAGCGGCTCGATACCGACCCGCGCCGCTCAGAGGATAGGCACAGTCTCTCGGTCAATCACAGAGCAAATGCGATTCCCTGCCGGTCGTTAGACCGTGAAGGAACTGCCGCAGCCGCAGGTGCTTTTGACATTCGGGTTATTGAACTTGAACCCCGAACCTTCGAGCGTTTCGATGTAGTCGATCGAAACATTTTCGAGATACATCTCGCTCATCTGGTCGACCAGGACCTTCAGTCCTTCGAACTCGTAGACATTGTCGCTACTTTCATTGACCTGGTTCTCAAAGGCCATATGATAGCTGAAGCCTGAGCACCCGCCGCCTACCACGGCTACCCGCAGGCCGGTCGGCGCGGGCGACTGCTGAGAGAGAATCTCTTTTACCTTCGATACCGCCGTCGGTGTAAGTTGAACCATTTTCTTTTGACCCTCCGCGGTGTGCGCGCGGCAAACCGCACGCGAAAACCACACGCACATTATAGCAGATTCAGCGGAAGCCCAAACATCGACTTGCCGGAATGTCGCCCGGGAAGCGTGCCGGACCCGCAGCTCACGGGCTCTATCGCTCTATCCCTATAGCAGTATTGAAGTTTCCGGGCCGCCTCGATTTTAGGTCCCCCAAAATAACAATAAGGAGCGAGCCCGCTCGAATCATGCTCCCCGAAATCGACCGGCACAAATCGATCGAGCAGAGCCCCGGAGCTTTGGCCCTCAAGGACCGCCCCGTCAGATCGCCTGACGCCGCCTGGGGGTGAGAAGCGCAGAAGGAAATGAAGGACCGTTCTCGGCTTTGATTTCGACGATTTCGGCATGGAAATCCCGGGCGATCTCCCGCGATAATGGATCGAGCTCCCTTCTCGGAAGCCAGAGTATGGCGATGAAGCTTCGTGCCAGAGACGGCGTGCACGGCCAGGCGATCAACACGGTCGCTGGCACGGTCAAAATCAAGATTCCCGATACGCTTGCGCATCGCCCGGACGATCTACCGGCCGCTACAGGCCCGTGCGTCGTGCGCCTGCTCGCGAAACGCCTCGCGGGCGTGTCCAGTCGAATCATCAAACGCATCATCGAGAGGTCCAGCCCGGCCTTTCCGCAGCCCTTCAGCTTCCCCCGGCACAGGTGCGTTTTGCTCCTGCCAGTCCGCGCGGCCCATGCCAGTCCATCCCACCTGGTGTCCAGACGATGGCCGCTCGGTCGCCTGCCGATCGGTGGACGTGGCGACGGTCCGAGCGGGCCGCCACCGGCCTTTAGGGACGAAGGCCTCGAGGATGCTCATGCCACAGCATGAGCACGATCCAAATCCGGGACCGCAGTCTCGAAGCATCCAACACACCATCACCTTGATCCCTGGAGAAGGGATCGGACCGGAAGTTTCGAACGCGGTGAAGCGAGTTCTGGAAGCCGCAGGGGTCGCCATCCGTTGGGAGGAGATGCCGGCGCGGGCGGAACTGGAACGCCGTGGAACCGACTTCCTGCAGTCGGGCGTGCTCGAATCGATCGAGAGGAATCGCGTGGCGTTGAAAGGCCCTCTTCGAACCGCCGTCGCCGGCGGTCCGCCGAGCATCAATGTCGGATTGCGGAAGGCCCTCGACCTATATGCGAACTTGCGGCCGGTGAAGAATCTCGAAGGCGTGCCCTCGCGATTTCAGAACGTCGATCTGGTCTTGATCCGCGAAAACACCGAAGACTTGTACGCCGGACTCGAACATACGGTCGTGCCGGGCGTGGTCGAAAGCTTGAAAATCATCACCGAAAAGGCGTCGACGCGAGTCGCACGATTCGCCTTCGAGTACGCAAGAAAGCACGGCCGCAAGAAGATCCATGCGATTCACAAAGCGAACATCATGAAGCTGTCGGATGGACTGTTCCTCGAGTCGGTCCGCAAGGTGGCGGCTCGGTACCCGGAGATCGAATACCGGGAATTGATTGTCGACAACGCCTGCATGCAGATGGTCCTCGATCCCTGCCAATTTGACATGCTGCTGCTCACCAATTTGTACGGCGATATCATGAGCGATCTGGCGGCGGGCCTCGTCGGGGGTCTCGGAGTTGTACCGAGCGGAAACATGGGCGAGACGATCGCGATCTTCGAATCGGTCCACGGGACGGCGCCGGACATCGCCGGGAAAGGGATCGCCAATCCGACCGCGCTACTGTTGAGCGCGATCATGATGCTCGATCATATCGACGAATCGGTGGCGGCGCGAAAGGTCGAGGGCGCACTGCACAAGGTTTATCGTGAAGGAAAATCGCTGACGCCGGACGCGGGCGGAAACGCAACAACGTCGGAGTTTACCGATGCGGTGATTCGGAGGCTCGAGGGCTGATCGTTCGGTTCGCTCCCGCCCGAACTCTGGGGCCTACCGCCGGATCGTCCGGCTCGCCGCAGGAACCGGAAATCTCAGGACAGATAGCGGCCGGGTTCCCAAGACTCGAGCCCTCATCGCTCCTCCCCATTTTCCGAAGGCCCAGAGCCGCAGCCCCGGCCCCCGAGGATGCCTGCTGGACCTGTACCGTCGGCCAGTGGTCGATTGGCAACGGTTCGAACCCTCGGAGCCGAGCGGCTTCCCTCCCCTGCTAGAGTCGAAGAAGGGGGAAACCCATGGCCGATCTTGCGCAGTTGAAGAAATTCTACCGGATCTTCAGCTGGGCGAGCCTTGCCGGGCTCGCACTGGTGCTCATTTTGGTCTTGCGGAAGTCGCCGCCGCCCGATGTCACCTACGACCCCGCAGCCGCCGTTCGAGTGGAGAAGAAATTTGCGGCTGCCGACGAGGCCAGAGCCGCAGGACAGCCCGCGCAGGTTCAGCTGGACGGCACGGAGCTGAACTCCTTCCTGGCGCGGAACCTCGAGCTCGAAGGGTCGGCCCCGCGAACGAGCGCGGTCGCCCCGAACGCGTCGCGACCGAGCGGCGCAACCCCGGGGGCTCTCGCGACCGAGGCCTTGAGTGCTCAGGCGGCCGCAGGAGCAGATACGGCGACGCTCGAGCAGGTGCAATCGACCGTGAAGGACGTGAAAATCGATCTGGTCGGAGACGTCGTGAAGGCCTATGTGATCTTCGATTTCCACGGCAAGGACTTGTCGCTAGAACTCGACGGCCACTTGGGCGCGCAAGACGGATACATCAAATTTCAGCCCGTGAGCGGGAAGTTGGGATCGTTGCCTCTGCCGCAATCGACCCTTGATTCGGCGGTCGAGAAAATGATGTCATCGCCTGACAACCGGGAGAAGTTGCGGCTGCCGCCGGACATCAGCGGCATCGAGATTGTGGATGGCCAAGCGGTCGTCTCATACAAGTAAGTCGGGTCGAGCCCCGGACCACGATCAGCTGAGCCTGTCGAGAATCATCCACACGAGGAGAATCGGAATGTGCGCGACCGTCGCGTGCATGAGCCACTTGGCGCGCGCATTTGTACGGGTGCGATTCGCCCACAGGCCGACCTGCAGCAGGACCATCCCAAGAATCAGCGCCCCGAAAAAGTAGTGAATTCCGGCCATGCCCACCACCGAAGGAAGAGCCGAGACCCAGACCAGAATAGCGGACGTGCAGACAATCTGTCGGAATGTCGCGTCGCCCTTCGGATCAATGACCGGAAGCATCCGGATTCCGGCCCGCGCGTAGTCCTCTCGGTACATCCAGGCGATGGCCATGAAATGCGGGAACTGCCAGAAGAAAACAATCGCAACCAGAACCCAGCCGCCGAGAGACAGCGAGCCGTGCGCAGCGGCCCAGCCAATCAGCGGTGGAAGCGCGCCGGGAACGGCACCGACGGCGGTCGCGAGGGTGGTGCGCACCTTGAGCGGTGTGTAAAGGCCGAGATAGAGAAGGCACGCCGCCAGGGCCACCAGACAGGCGAGAAGGTTTGCGGAAATCGCCAGCCAGGCAGCACCGAGCGCGGTGGTGGCGATGCCAAAAAAGAGAACTTCGCGGGGGTGCAATAGGCCCGTCGGGAGAGGACGCGAGGCCGTACGACGCATGATCGCGTCCATCTCGCGCTCAAGGTACTGATTGAGGGCGGCCGTGCCGCCGGCAACAAGCATCGTGCCGCAAACAGTGTGCAGCAGAAGCGGCCAGTCGAGCGGACCGCGGGAGCCGAGGTAGAAACCGGCGACGGTCGTGATGACCACCAGAAACGTCACGTCTGGCTTGGTGAGAACGACGTAGGCCCACGGCTTTTCCAGGGGGGCGAAGGCGTCGGCTCGGAGTTCGTTCATATTGTTTCCCTAGACTCCCGCTCTTTCGGCAGAACCCTCAGCCCGGGGCTGAACGGCTCGAGGATCGGCAGCCCGTATCAAGCGGTAACTGGAAAGGGTCAAGATGACGGAGGCCGCGAGAGTGAGCGCTCCGCCAAGAACGTGTCCGACCGTAAGAGCGAGGTAAACGACACTCGGCTGGCCGCCCGCCTCGCTCGCCTGGGACATCGCCCACCAGGCCGCGAGGCCCAGCAAAATCTGGGTGCCCAAGGTGGCGTGCAGCAGAATCACACCGCGCCGAATCTCGGCTACCTGCCCGAAGCGCTTCTTGGCCGCGCGGCCGGTCCAGAGAACCAGAACCGCGACAAGGCAGGCGCCTATGAGATGCGGCGCGATGCCGATGGCGCCATGGCGGAAGGCGGCGCCAGCGACGGTCTGCACCAAGACTGCGGCCGTCATCGAGGCGGCGAGAGCGGGCAACCGAGGCGACGAGGAATCATCGAGCAGCGGCAGATCGCGCTGCCACCACGGGCTGATGTAAAGCGAAAGCCCGACCAGAGTCATCAAGAATAACTCGGCC
>DATMRE010000112.1:0-8212 GCA_035566475.1 Verrucomicrobiia bacterium
ACGAACTCCCCACGAACCTAGCATACCCCTTCCGGGGCCAGACTGCGGGACCGAAAACAACTGATTAATTTGATGTGACAACAGCGAAAAGGCTGTATGGACCGCCTCGTTTTTTATCCCCGGGCCTCGGGGCCGCGCCCGGTCTTGGCCCACCGGTTCAGGCTTCTCTCGAGCTGAGCGAGCGGCCATCTCCCATCGACGGTCCGACCCTCGTGCCCGTCGCACGCCGACGGATCGGTCCGGCCACAAAGCGGAGGGACTAGGACTCTCGTCGCCTGGTTACTTTCGGCAGTCGGCACAGAGGCCGCCGACCTCGGTGCGGGTAATCGTGATCTCGAGGTCGCAGTCGAGGGAGATCTGTTTCTTCAGCTCCTCGTAGAGCTGGCTCTCGAATTCGCGGACCTTGCCGCAACGAATGCAGGCGACGTGGATATGGTCGCGTGGACCATGGCTTTCATAGAAATGGCGGTGCCCGCGGAGATGCAACAGGTCGAGTTCGTCGATGAGACCGAGCTGCTTGAGTAGCTCGAGTGTGCGATAAACGGTGACCCGGGTGATTTCGGGGTCGATCTTCTCGGCGCGTTCGAGGATTTCTCCGGCATCGAGGTGGCGCGGAGCGCCCTCGATGACCCGCAGCAGGACGCGGCGCTGGCGAGTGAGACGAATGCCCCGGGCGCCCAATTCGCGCTGCAGGCGGCCCGGCGGCTCGTGAACGTTGATGCGTTCGCCGGTCGAAACACGACGTGCGGGTGTGGCGGCCATGGAGTGGGTCGCCGACATTATATCAAAACAGGATTCCAAGCCCTGGAAAAGGTTCGGGGTATCGCGGCCCGGAGCGGCCGATTCCGCGGTCGGGGGCGGACGCCAAGCGACGGCTGCGCTCATCGCAAGGGCCACGCCCCCCGGCCGCCACGAACGAATCGATGGCAATCACTAGTGACTCTGGATGATCTTGAGGATGTCGCTGTACATGACGAAGGCGAAGATTCCGAGCAGGAAGACGAGGCCCACCTGCACGAAGCGTTCTTTGACGGCCGTACTCAGATCACGGCGCATGGTCCCTTCTATGGCCAAGAGCAGGACGTGGCCGCCATCGAGGATGGGGATCGGCAGGAGATTGAGCAGACCGAGATTGAGGCTGATGACGGCCATGAGCCCGAGCAGGGTCATCGGGCCGCGCTGCGCGGCCTGTCCGGATACGCGGGCGATGCCGAGCGGGCCCGCAAGTTCACGGATCGACACTCGGCCGGTGAAGAGACCTCCGATGACCTGCAGGATCTGGCGCATGTTCAGGTAGGTTTCGACCGTCGCGTCCTTGAAAGCCGTGACCGATCCTTCGCGCTCAAATCCCTCATGTGTCCGTGACGATACGCCGATCTGCCAGACGGTCTGTCCGTTGCTTGCCATGCCCTGCATGGGCGCGATCGAGAGAGTACTGTCCTTGCCGTCGCGACGCACGGTGAATTGAATTACACGGCCACCCGATTGATGCACGGCCTCTACCAGTTGGTACCAGGTAGCCACGGGCTTGCCGTCGATCGCGATGATCGTGTCACCGGATCTCATTCCGGCTTTCTCGGCGGGGAATCCAATCTCTACGTCGTCGACGACGGCAGCCAGAGGCGGGTAGCCCACGAGCAAATCGACGAAATCTGGCTTGTTGGGAACACGGCTCTTCAAGGTCTCGCCTGCGCCGCCGCGCAGAATTGTGAGCGATACGGAATCACCCGGCTTGAGCTTGCCGACCTGCAGAAGAACCTTATCCCAGGTCGGAGTCGCGGCACCGTTCACGGCGACTATGCGGTCTCCAGGCTGGACACCCGAGACGGTTCCGGAATCCTGCGGAACGGCCACGACATTGGCCGGCTGGCGGAGGTCGATCTCATAGGGAATGCCAACGAACCAGTAGATTCCCCAGAAGATGAAGAAGGCCAGAAGGATGTTCATCGCCGGGCCGGCGACGGCCACCAGCACGCGCTGCCAGCGTGGTTTCGAGAGGTATTCGTAGTCCGCCCCGGTGCGCGCCTCGACCACATTGTCTCCCGCCATGCGAACGTAGCCCCCAAAGGGAAGCGCGCTCAGGCGGTAATCGGTGTCGCCGCGCTTCACGCCGAACAGGCGCGGGCCCAGCCCGAAGGAAAAAACGTCCACGCGCACGCCGCACAGCTTGGCGGCGACGAAGTGCCCCCACTCGTGGACGAAAATCATAATCCCGAGAACAACCGCTACCGAAACCAGATCCCTTAGAAACGTGGTCATTGAACCTCAGCCACTATGATATTAGAAGAAAATCCGTTGATCAAGAATCGCTTCCTTCCTCCCTGCGGCCGAAGAGCAAACAGAACGCTCTGCCGGCATCAAACTATGGCGCCGGCAACTCCTCGCGCGCGAGCCGGCGAGCTTCGCGATCGGCCAGAAGCACGTCCTCAATCGAGCCGAACGCCGCTCGCGGCATGCGCTCGAGCACGCGCTCGATGACCCGTGCGATTCCAAGAAACGGCAATCGGCCTTCGAGGAATGCGGCGACGGCGACTTCGTCGGCCGCGTTCAGGGCGCAGGGCAGAGGCCCTCCCGCGCGAAGCGCTTCCTTTGCCAGAGCCAGACACGGGAACTTTCGAGTGGGAACAACCTCGAACTCCAGTTCGCGCAAAGTCGACCAGTCAAGATTCCATCCGTTTGACCGAACCCTCTCCGGATAGGTTAGCGCATACTGGATCGGCACGCGCATGTCGGTTGGCCCGAGCTGTGCCAGAATTGAACCATCCACAAACTCAACCATCGAGTGAATTGTAGACTGCGGATGGATCACGACTTCAATTTTGTCGAGATCCATGCCAAAAAGCCAGCGCGCCTCGATCACCTCGAATCCCTTGTTCATGAGCGTCGCGGAATCAACCGTGATACGCAGCCCCATCTTCCAGTTTGGATGGGCCAAAGCTTGTTTTGGTGAGACGCTCGCGAGACGAGACACGGGGGTCTTGCGGAAAGGACCGCCCGATGCGGTCAGGACCAGGCGCTCGACCTCGCCGTGCGTGCCGGCGCGGAGGCATTGATGGATGGCGTTGTGTTCGCTGTCGACCGGAAGCAGCGCGACGCCGCGACGGGCCACCGCGGCCATAACGAGTTCTCCGGCGGCGACCAGGACCTCTTTATTGGCGAGAGCGATATTCTTGCCCTGCTCGATTGCTCGATAGGTAGCCGGCAGGCCGATGACCCCGACGGCGGCCGAAACAACGGTTTCGGCATCGGGATGCGTCGCGACGCACTCGATGCCCTCGGCTCCGGCGAGAATCTCGATCGGACCGCCGATGCGGTTCTGGTGAAGGAGGGCACAGAGCTCGTGAGCCGATTCTTCGCTCGAAACGGACGCAAGTTTCGGTCTGTGACGGGCGATCTGTTCGGCCAGGAGTCGAACGTTTGAGCCGGCGGCCAGCGCGATGACCTCGAACCGGCCTGGAAGGGACTCGACTACACTGAGGCATTGGCGCCCGATCGAGCCGGTCGATCCTAGAATTGCGATCCGCTTCATCCGGGCGTAATTTTATAGGTGTTTTGAGGAATTAGCGAATCCCGGGCTGACCGGGCGGGCTCTCTGAGGAGCTTTGAGCCAGGACCGGCAACCCAATCTGCCCGAGCGACGCTAGGCTCTCCGCGCCACGGCGCACGCGACGCTAAGTGGGCAGCGATCGCCACGATGTCCTCTTCGCTCAGCCTGGGCACCTCGCCACCCGGTGAGACAGCAGTCGGACACGGTTGAGGCAAGGGGAGTTGAGTGTTACGCTACGGCGTATCTGGTGCCTGGTTGCCCGACTGACTGAGACGACCTTGCCGTGGCGCTCCCGCAGGCGACCTTGATCGGGCGCACCAGCCGTTGTTTTCGGGCACCCTCCGGCATCGTATTCACATCGCGGTCACATTGACGCCAGTTGCACACCGCAACCGGCGCATGGCAGCCGGCATGGACCCGGCAGCTACACCGCAGCGCACGTCTTACTCGTCCGGATACGGGCGGTCGATCGCAACGACGGCGATGCAGTCGAGCTAGGGAGGTGTACCATTGAAAAGTAAGACCTTTGTTGCCGTGGCTCTCTGCCTCCTCACGACCTCCGGCCGGGCGTTCGCACATCATTCGATGTCGATCTACGACCGGGACCGCTCGATCACCCTGAGGGCGACGGTAACTAATTTCGAGTGGGCTAGTCCCCATGCACTGATCCATTTCGACGTCGAGAACGACAACGGGAACATCGAAAAATGGACAGCCGAGAGTCCTGCTCCATTCCGGCTTGCCAGGCACGGCTGGACAAAGGATAGCCTCAGACCAGGGGACCAGATCACGATTTTCGGTAACCGCAAGAAGGACGGGACGACGAGCATGCGTCTGCTGAAGTTGGTGCTATCGAACGGGCAGGAGCTCGATGGTTACCGTTAGGGCAGGGTCTCCGCCACGCCGCAGAATGAACGTCCCCGAACGAAGGTAGAACCGCACTACCGAGATACTCAAGCGCGATCCTCCATACCGCCCGGTCAGCATCGATCGACTGGACTCGGCCCGTAGCCTGGTCTCTCCTATTACCTGGTGCGCACCCACTGCCTGACGCGAGCCTGTTGGCCGATAGAGCCAGTCCCTCGCCTATTTCGCGAGGAGCCAATGATAGCTCGCCCAGACGATCGGGCTCGCGAGGATCAAGCTGTCGATGCGGTCGAGCATGCCGCCGTGTCCGGGCAAGAGCGAGCTCGAGTCCTTTACCGAGGCGCCGCGCTTGTAGGCCGATTCGATTAGGTCTCCCATCTGGCCCGCGATGTTCGCCAGCCCGGCGATCACCAGAACGGTCGGGGTTTCAGTCCGCATCCAACGGGCGAACCATACGGCGACGATCAGCGAAGCGAACAGATTCCCAAGAGCGCCTTCCCAGGTTTTCTTCGGGCTGAGCAACGGCGCCATCGGAACACGCCCGAGCGAGCGGCCGACGAAGTAGGCGAGCACGTCGCCGGCCCAGATGAGACAGAGGGTGAAGAGAACGAATTGACGGCCGACCGTCTCGATTTCATCCAGGCGCACGAGATAGCTGAACGGAAGGGCGATAAACACGAGTCCGGCCGAACTGATCGAGATCGCGGGCAGAACCTCCTGGAGCGGGCGCCGGGTGCCCAGGCTGATTGCCGTGGCACCGAAGAGAAAGATCAAGAGAACGCCTTCGATCGAGAAAACCTGGGAAGCGGCGTGGCGGACCAGAGAGACGCCCTCGCCGAGCGAATGTGTTTCGACACGACCGAGCGAATACTGTGCGTAAAACAGACCCACCGCGCAGGCAATGGTCCATTTGCGGATGGCCCGCAGCCCGACGCGTTCGCCAAGATCTAAGAATTCCATCAAGGCGAGCGTGGCGACGACCGCGCCGATCGCGGTGAACAGGGCCGGAGGACCGAACCAGACGACCGCGACGACGGCGGGTATCAGAACAACCGCCGTCAGGATGCGCGGGAGCATGGCATCAGCCTTCGGCGGAGGCGGAGCGTCCACTTGCCGAGCTGAGCCCTCCGTACCGGCGTTCGCGCTTTTGGAATTCAAGGAAGGCCTCGAGGAGGCACTCGCGCGAGAAATCGGGCCATAGTGTTTCGGTGACGTACATCTCGGCGTAGGCAATCTGCCAGAGGAGAAAATTACTGACGCGCATTTCCCCGCTCGTACGGATCAAAAGATCGGGATCGGGAAGGCCGGCCGTGTAGAGATGCTCGGAGATGGCTTGCTCGTCGGCGCGGAAACTGGACGGCCCGTTTGCCCGGACCCCGTCGAGCATGGCATTGAAGGCGTCGACGAGTTCGGCGCGGCCCCCGTAGTTGAGCGCCAGGATGAGCCGCATCCCCGTGTTTCCCGCAGTCGCCCGCATGCTCTCCTTCATGTCTTGGCGCACGCCTTCGGGAAGCTGCGCGGAGCGGCCGATGAACAGCAGACGGATGTTGTTCTTCTGAATCGTCGGCAGCTCCCGTTTCAGGTACTCCCGCAGGAGGCGCATCAGGAATTCCACTTCGGCCTGCGGACGGCGCCAGTTTTCAAGCGAGAAGGCGTAAAGAGTGAGACACGGAAGGCCCAAGCGCGAGCAGGTCTCGATGATGACGCGCGCCGCTTTCACCCCGGCGCGGTGCCCCGCGACTCGCGGGAGATGGCGGCGCTCGGCCCAACGGCCGTTGCCGTCCATGATGATCGCGAGGTGCTGCGGAAGCCGTTTGGAATCGAGTTTTTCAAGAAGCTCGGCTTCCGGAGGGTTGGCAGGCTTCAGACCTTCGCTCGTTTTCACCGGAAATCGCTCAAGGAATGCCCGCGAGCGAAAGTAACACAGGCAATAACGTCCCGCAACCGTCGGGAGAATGGGCAACCTCAGCCCAAACCGGTCGAAGCGGGCTCGAAGATGGCAGCGTAGACCAGGACAACGGTGAGAATAATCATGATCACGCTGGCCGTCCAGGCGACGATGTTGAAGCTCCAGGTGTTGGTGTACGCACCCATCAGATCGCGGCGGTTGATCAGCAGCAGCATGAAAATGAGCACGACCGGTAGCCAGATGCCGTTGGCAACCTGCGAGAGGATGAGGATTTTCCAGAGCGGCGCCTTCGGGATGAGCACGATGCCCCCACCCAAGACGATCAAGCCGGTATAGAGGGAATAAAACGCCGGAGCTTCCTTGAATTTCTGGTCGAGGCCGGCTTCGAGCCCGAGACCTTCGCAAATGACGTGAGCGGTCGAAAGCGGCAGGATCGAGGCGGCGAATAGAGAGGCGTTCAAAAGGCCAAAAGCGAACAGCCAGCCGGCCGACTTCCCGGCCAGAGGAACCAGAGCCTTGGCAGCCTCGGCGGCGCTTGAAATGTTGGTGAGGCCACCGGCGTTGAGAGTGGCCGCGCAGCAGACGATGATGAAAAAAACGATGACCATGCAGGAAATGCTGCCGACCAGAACGTCCATCCGTGCGTGCTTATACTGCCGCAGGCTGACGCGCTTCTCAACGAAGCCCGCCTGGAGATAGAAGAATTGCCAGGGTGCGATCGTCGTGCCCACCAGTCCGGTCAGCATCAGCAGGTAAGGGGCGTCCAGGTGAAGCGTGGGGACGATGGTCTGATGCACGGCGTAGAGCCAGTCAGGCTTGGCCAGAAAAGCGGAAAGCATATAGGAGAGATAGAAGGCGCAGGCAACCAGAAATATTTTCTCGACGATGCGATAGGTGCCGTAGACGACGAGGACCCAAACGGCGATGGCCGCGAGCGGAACCGACACGTAGCGGCTCACGTGCATGACTTCGGACGCCTCGGCGACCCCGGCGAATTCAGCGACCGTGTTGCCAAGGTCGACGGCCAAGGCGGCGACCATGACGAAGAACGTCGAGCGGAAGCCGAATTCCTCGCGAATGAGGTCGGAGAGACCCTTGCCGGTGACCACGCCCATCCGAGCGCACATCTCTTCACTGACGTAGAGTGCAATGGTCATGGGGACCAGCGACCAAAGCAGGGTGTAACCGAAGTGCGCCCCGGCGCTCGTGTACGTGCTGATGCCGCCGGCGTCGTTGTCCACGTTGGAGGTGATCAGCCCGGGACCGACCACGGCCAGAAACAGGGCCAGACGGCGGCGCAGCGGCCGCGCGCGGCGAGTAAAATCCTTGCCACGGCCCACCCAAGTGGACACGGTATCCGTCAGTGCGACCCAGTTGTTCATGATGTCGAGACGAGCGTATCTGGTACCTTGCCCAAGGAACTCCCGGTCCTTAGCTCGGTTTCGCGAAAAAAGCGCAACCGGGGCCGATTCAAAGAAAAACCGAGTCGCTTTACAGTTTCGCGCGCATGCGGCTGACGACGTCGTCGACCGTGATCGCGCCGATCGGGCAATTGCGGTCGTTCACGACGACCAGGCTACGCAGATTGTATTTGTCGAAGAGCTCGAAGATGTCCTTATCCCGCGTCTCCGGCTTCACCGAGAGCAACGGCTCGGAGGCTATCTCGGCCACCCGCTGATCCGCGCTCGCAAGAATCAGCCGGGCGATGGGAACGGTGCCGGCGAGCGTGGCTTCGCGATCAATCAGGACGATATTGTCGAGCTGGTCAGCCGAGATCTCGTGGAAGCGGATATAATCCACGACCTCCCCGCGAGTGGCCTCGTCGCTCACCACCACGAATTCCGTGTTCATCATGCCGCCGGCGTCGTTGTCCACGTTGGAGGTGATCA
>DATMRE010000113.1:0-2151 GCA_035566475.1 Verrucomicrobiia bacterium
GACGCGCTTCTGGCGGCTTCGCCAGCGCGCTCTGTGGCGCGTTATCTCCGCACGATCCCGCTCGCGCGCGATGAGCGTCTTTTTTTGAGCGTGACGCCGATGCGGCGGAAGAAGCGGCTCATCATCGAAGTGTCGGCCTTAACCCCGCGCTCGGCCAGCAGCCGGTCGCAAAGCGCCTTAAGCGTGATGTCGGATTTCTCGCCTCTCAGCGCTTCGAGAAATTCTCGATGCGGCTCGAGTTTCGGACGGAGGTATCCGCCCATTCTGCTCGCCGCGCGCGAACCGCTCCGCTCGAAGCGCTGCACCCACTTGATCGCCGACGACTCGCTCACCCCAAATCGCGCCGCATACTCTCGCCCGGCTCATCCCTCCCCGAACAACCGCGTCAATCACCCGGTCGCGCAAAATCCTGCGAATATGCTGGAGCCATCCCTGCCGGCCTCCGCCCAGCCAGCAGGTTGAATCAGAACACCCCCGATTCGGGAATCCCACACGATTCAAATTAGCTGCAGCTCGCTCTAGACGTCATGCTCGCGGGCCGACGCAGGCGGCCCGTCCTTTTGTACAGGTAAGAACGAGGGTTGCTCGGGCATGCCGAACCGCGCCTCATGCACGGAGGGCGGACCATGGGAAAGTATAGCGAAGCTCTCGTGGCTTTCGACGTCGCCAAGAAGAAGCACGCCATGCGATCGCGGAAGGGAGCCGGACGGGAGAAGTCCGGTTTCTTGGGGACGTTGAGAACAGCCCGGCGCCGATCGAGCGAACGATCAAGAGATTGGCGGGCCGATACGATCGGCTGCATGTTTGTTTTGAAGCCGGGCCACGGGAAGCCGATCAAGATCTATTCGGCACTACAATATCCCTCACACCATCTGCAGAAGACGTTGAATGTCAGGCTCATCTCACCTGCCAGCTCGACGAAACTCAAGCTGTGTCGGTGAGCTGGACACAATTCGACCTTAACGATCGCTCGCGAGGCCGGCCGCAAAACGCCGGGGTGAATGCAGCACATGGCTCAGTGCCGCGCGGCTATCAACTGGCTGCCTTCAAGCGCCTTCCTTCCTCGGTCGATTGGTATGCGGGCAACGTAAATTGAAAAACAGCGCCCTCGGGCACGTTTGCAATCGCCCACAATCTTCCACCGTGGGCATCGATGATTGAACGGCAGATTGACAGTCCTATACCCAGGCCGTCTGGTTTAGTCGTATAAAAGGCTTCGAACAGCCGATCGGCGCTCTCGGGAGTAAACCCTGGACCCGAATCTTGCACGGCGACGAGCACGCCGTCCGGGTCAGCTCTCACGGTGCTGATCAGCAATTCTCGCGGTCCTTCGCTTCTCCCGCTCATCGCGTCGACGGCGTTCAGGAGCAAGTTGAGAATCACCTGTTGCAGTTGGACCCGATCTGCGCGAACTGCGGGCAAGGACTCTGCGAACTGAGTCTGTACCGAAATGCCATGTTTCACGACCTCACTCCGCGCGAGCGCCATTACCTCAAGGATCGCTTCGTTGATCTCCAATGGATCCTTCCGTGGCGGCGCTTTCCTGAACAAAGCACGGACTCGACCGATGACCTCGCCAGCTCGTCCGGCGTTCACCACAATGCGACCGAGCGCCTGCTGGACCTTCTCCAGATCTGGCGGCTGAGTTCGGAGCCAGCGGAGCGCCGCAGCGGCGTTGACGCTCGCCGCGGTGATCGGCTGGTTGATTTCGTGGGCTATGGAGGCCGACATCTGCCCCATCGTGGCGACCCGGTTCGCATGCGCGAGGTCCGTTTGCAAGTCGCGGTATCGGGCCTGGCTTTCGCGCATTGCTTCTTCCGCCTTCTTGCGATCGCTCAAGTCGACGACGAAACCTACGCCCTCATTCCTGCCTCCTTCGAAGGTCGCGCCGCCGACCAACACCGGCACCCGCCCTCCACTTTTTCGGAAGTACTCTTTCTCGTACGGCTGAGCAACGCCGGTCGCGTTGAGCTCGGCCTCACGTTGAGCGTCTGCTTCCCGCCATTCGGGGGGCGTCAGCTCCCTCCAGTCCAGCCGACCCAAATCGAGGTCGTCGCGATCATATCCCAGGAGGCGAAGAAAGGCTTCGTTCGCATCAATGATGCGATCGTCAGGACCCCAGATGAAGACCCCAATAATGTTGGAGTCGAC
>DATMRE010000114.1:0-7027 GCA_035566475.1 Verrucomicrobiia bacterium
AGAATCACAATATCAAGGTCCGGTGCTGCCCGTACCGGTGGAGTTCCGCAGGACGCGGCTCAGCCCAGAGCGCCGGCTCTCAGCAGGTCGCGGGCGATCACCGTGCGCTGCATCTCGCTCGTACCTTCGTAAATCGTGAGAACCCGCGCGTCGCGGTAGAATCGCTCGACATCCGTTTCCCGCGAGTAGGCAACGCTTCCGTGGACCTGTACGGCTTTATAGGCCACGCGATTGGCCATTTCGCTCGCGTAGAGCTTGGCGCGCGAGGCGTGGGGGCCGAGCCGCGACGATCGATCGGTCCGCGCCCCTAGTTCCTGCGCCGATCCCTGCTTGCGGCACTCCCGATCGCGCACCGACGCGGCGTAATGCGTTAGCGCGCGGGCGGCTTCGATTTCGGTTTGCATGTCCGCCAGCATCCACTGAATCGCCTGATGCTCGGCGATCGGCCGGCCGAACGTACGGCGCTGCTTGGCATAGCGTACCGCGGCTTCCATCGCGCCCTGCGCCAGGCCCACGGCCTGCGCGGCGATGCCCACGCGGCCGCCGTCCAGCGATTCGAGCGCGATCTTCAGGCCCTCGCCCTCGATGCCCAGGCGATTCTCGACCGGGACGCGGCAATCCTCAAAAACAATTTCGGCGGACCGCGAAAGGCGCAGACCCATTTTATCTTCGTACCGGCCGATGCGAAATCCGGGGAACGATGGCTCGACGAGAAATGCGCTGACGCCGCGCGAGCCGGCTCGCGGATCGGTCTTCGCGAAGACAAGATACACGGCGGCGACGCCTCCGTTCGTGATCCAGCTTTTTGTGCCGTTCAGGGCGTAGGACTCCCCGTCGCGCGACGCGCGGGTCTCGATCGCGGCGGCATCCGAGCCGGCCCCGGGCTCCGTCAGGCAGAAGGCGCCCAGGGCTTCGCCGCGAGAGAGAGGGCCGAGGTACTTTCTCCTTTGCCCGTCGCTTCCGTACTTCCAGATCGGGAGGCCGGCGACGGAGTTGGTGACGCTGAGCGTGACGGCAATCGAAGCATCCACGCGGGCCACTTCCTCGAGCATCAGAGCGTAGCTGATCGTGTCGGCGCCGGCCCCGCCCCATTCCTCCGGGATCAACATGCCGCAACAGCCAAGCTCGCCGAGGCTGCGGAGTTCGGATCGAGGAAACGTTTCCTTGCGATCGTACTCGCGGACGAGCGGGCGCACTTCCGCCTCCATGAACTGGCGGACGGTGTCGCGGATGAGCACTTGATCGCTCGTGAGGGAAAAATCCATCGAGAGAAACCTGACGTGGATGCTAGCACGAACGCCGAATGGACCAAAACGGGGCAGTTCCCTCCGCTCGCTACAGCTTGAGCACCCAGGTTTCCGCAACCAGGTCGGCACCAAAGCTCTTGTGCCGCTCCCTGCGGACCCGGCGAAATCCCGCTTCTTTGTAAATATGGCGCGCCGAATCAAGGTTGCTTTGGGTCCAGAGCGTGATGGTCTTGTAACCTGAACGCCGCGCGAAACGCACGCACTCATCGACCAAACGCCTGCCGATCCCAAGGCCGCGCGCCGCGGGCTCGACCAGCAGCAGGCGAAGCTGGGCAACCCATTTTGAGCGTTTCGAGCAGAGGACCGAACCGACGATCTCCTGGTCCCGCTCGGCAATCCAGCAACGCTCTCGTCTCGGCTCATAGTTCTCGATGAACCCTGCGACGATCCTCGCGACCAGCGCTTCGAATCGTTCGTCCCAGCCGTACTCTTCGGCGTAAAGAACGCCATGCCGGTAGACCACCCAACCCATGTCGCCGGGCTGATGCGGCCGAAGAAGATACGGGGACCGAAGGGCTGGCCCTCGGTCGAGCGCTCTCTCGATGGCACGCATACCCCCGAGCAGCTGGCGCAGTTCGCTCGCCGACAGGTTCCGAAGCTCGTCTGCGACTTGCTTTTGCGAACGCGAGTCCAGCGCGGCGAATGCCCTCTCCCCGGTCTTGGTCAGCGACAAGAGGCTTTGTCGCCCATCGCCAGAGGAAGGCTGAGCATGAATCAGCCGGCGGCGCCTAAAGCCACGGAGAATCCGGCTCAGATAGCCGGCATCGAGATCCAGTTCCCTGCCCAGTTCCGAAGCGTTGATCTTGTCGTGGTGGGCCAGTTCATAGAGCACGCGGCCCTCGGTGAGGGAGAAGGAGCTCTCCAGCAGGTCCTCGTGCAAGACGCCAATCCGCTTCGTATAGAAACGGTTGAAATGACGGACCGCCGCAATGCTCGGCTTGTAGTCCACCATAGGCAAGGTCGCACCCTTCGATCGTATCAGTTGTCAGTGTCATCTTATTAGTTGACTTTGTCAACTAACACATGACAGCCGCAGGGCGCAGGGTTCTTGAACGCGAGGGTTTCACCGCGAAAGATACAGTTCAGACGAGAAGAGCTAGAGCCTGAATAGCTCACGCAAGCGCTTCGTCTGCGCCCGGGAAACCGGGATTTCGCTCGCACGCTTGTCGTTCATCTTGAGCGTATAGCTCGATTTGAACCAAGGAACAACTTCCTTGATGTGATTGATGTTGATGAGATAGGAGCGGTGGGGACGCCAGAACACGTCGGCGTCAAGCGCCGCAGCGAGCTCCTCGATGGTTCGGTAGTTCGAGGTTCCCTCAACATCGCGGGCGAACATCGTAATCGTGCCGTCCTGAATCGAGGCATAGATCAGGTCTTCGGCATCAATCAGGATCATGCGCTCTTGCGATTTGACGAGCAGCTTCACGGGCTGCGCCGATTTCACATGCGGAACGCCGGTCCCGAGTTGTTCAAACAGTGTCTCCAGCCGCTCGGCGGGCGAGGTGTTCGCGTCGACCATTTTCTTTGCGCGCTGCAGGGCTTTGGCGATGCGGGCCTTGTCAAAGGGCTTGAGGACGTAGTCCACGGCGTTCACTTCGAACGCGCGAATCGCATAGTTGTCGAACGCCGTGGCGAAAACGATTTGCGGTACCCGCAGCTTGCGCTCGACAAGCTTCTTGATTACACCAAAGCCGTCCAGGCCAGGCATCTGCACGTCGAGGAAAACAAGGTCGGGGTTGTGGTCCTTGATGAGCGCGACCGCCTCGAGTCCGTTCTTGCCCTGGGCGATCAGGTTGACCTCCGGAAAAGCCTTGAGGAGGTAGGCGAGCTCGTCCCGGGCGGGACGTTCGTCATCGACGATCACGGTGTTGATGGTCACTCGCTGCGCCTGATCGAGTATATGCAAGCATCAGCTGCGGGAGCAAGAAAACAACGATCAGCAGAGCATGTGCCGAGGGACGTCGTGCCAGCGAAGGGCCGCTAAGGTAGAATCCGAGAGGCGTAGCATTCTATGAGGAGCGATCTTGACTAGAGGCAGAAAGAGGAAATCGGATAGGGTCAAGGTGGTGAGCAGCAAGGTTCTGTTGAAGGGACTCGTTTTTGGAGTCAAGCGTGACCGTGTGGTCGAACCGAATGGAATTGAGACGACTCGGGAGTGGATCACCCACGCCGGCTCGGTCGTCGTGCTGCCGGTATTTCCCGATGGCCGGATCCTGATGATTCGGCAATACCGCCACGCGGCGGGGCAATATCTCTGGGAACTCGTGGCCGGTCATAAAGACGAGGGAGAGAGCTTCGCCCAGGGAGCTCGCCGCGAGTTGCAGGAAGAAACCGGCTACACGGCCCGGAGAACCAGGAAGCTGCTTGAGATATTCCCCTCCCCGGGGATGCTCGGCGAGCGCATGGAGATCTTCCTGGCCGACGGTCTCATCGAAGGCACAGCGCGGCCAGAACACGACGAGAAAATAACGCAGAGAATATTCACTCTGCACGAGGCCGAGAAGCGGATCGAGAGCGGCACGATCATCGATGCCAAATCGATCGCCGGGATACTGTACTACTCGAGGTTTGCGACGGGCAGAAGAGGAGCCGACGAACAGGCGCCGCGCGTACGGAGAAGAAAAAGTCCCGCGACGAACCGTCGCGTCATTTGAGCACCTGAACGTGCCGGAACACTGCGACGTAATTCGGGCTACCTTACCAGACCGGACAGCCCGGCCTCTATCCGCGGCCCCCAGCAGCCTCAGCAGGAGCAACCTTCGACAAGGTCTTGATCGTGGCCTGGGAATCGTTCGACCGAGAGCGTGATCGGCCGTGGTTTCCCGAGCGAGCGCTTCTGACAAACTAGGTCGCTCGGCTCATGTGCCGGCGGAGCTCCTGCAATCCTTATCGCCCGGCTGAAGGCGGCTTTCGCCCGAAATCCCACCCCGTCCGTCGCCCCCCGGCGAGACCCACGCCTGATGATGTCACTCCGAGCTGTCGACCAAAGATTCGCGGGGCCGGGTTCGGACCCTGCGACCGCGCCGATCGACCCGGCACGGCCCAAGGCGCTTCCTGCGTGTACTCGAACGCACCAGAAGCGCTTATAATCGACCGGCCAAGCGAACCCGGAGAATCGCATATGGAGAACAGAGACATTGCCAAGATACTGCACGAGACGGCGCAACTACTTGAAATCGACGGCGCAATCATCGGCCGATATCGCAGCTACGAGAAGGTCGCCGAACTGCTGTCGAGCATGCCCGAGCGGATCGAGGACCTCGCCAAGGATGAGGCGAAGCTCACGGAGCTGCCTGGCGTCGGCGAGGGGATGGCCGAGCACATCCGCGAAATCCTCAAGACCGGCGATTACAGCTTGAGGCAAAAGCTGCTGAAGAAATACCCGCCGACCATTCTGGAGTTGCTCCAACTGCAATCGCTCGGGGCTAAGAAGGTCGCGTTGCTTTGGAAGACGTTCAGAGTGGCCACGGTCGACGACGTGGCCAAACTTGCGGAAGGCGAAAAGCTGCGGGAGCTGCCAGGGTTCGGCGAGAAGAGCGAGCAGAATATCCTGAAGGCAGCCGAACAGTTCAAGCATTTGGCCGGATCGATGCGAGTCCGGATCAACGTGGCCGAGGATGAGGCGCAGAAACTGGCCGCCTACATTCGGACGGTGGGCACGACGGTCGAGTCGGTGACGCCGGCAGGTTCGCTCAGGCGCGGGAGAGAAACGGTCGGCGACCTCGATCTGCTGGTGACGATGCGGCCCGGGCAGGATAAACAGCCGGATGTGGATCGGGTGGCTGAGCACATTTTGAAGTATCCATCCATCCATCGGACACTCGCACACGGCGAAAACAAGGTGAGCCTGCTGCTCGCGAGCAGGCTGCAGGTGGACGTGCGGCTGCTGCAAAAAGACAGCTTCGGCGCGGCGCTGCTGTATTTCACGGGGTCGAAGGAGCATAACGTCGCCTTGCGCGGGCGCGCGAACGCCATGGGCTGGACGCTCAATGAATACGCGCTGACGACGCTCAAGACCGGCAAATCCGTGGCCAGCAAGACAGAAGAAGAGATTTACTCGAAGCTAAAGCTCGCCTTCATCGATCCGGAACTGCGCGAGATGACGGGCGAAATCGAAGCAGCAGAGCAAGGCAGGTTGCCGGACCTCGTAAAGCTCGCGGACATTCGGGGCGATCTGCAGATGCACACGACGGCTTCGGATGGGCGCAACTCGATCGAGGAGATGGGTGAGGCCGCGCGTGGACTGGGGTACGAATACATTGCCCTCACCGACCATTCGAAGGCCGTCACCGTGGCGAACGGAATGGACGAGAAACGAACACTTGAGCAGATCAAGAAGATTCGCCGAGCAGGGGAACGCGTCCCGGGAATTCAGCTACTCGCAGGCATCGAGGTGGACGTTCGGAAGGACGGCTCGCTCGATCTGGATAACGAAGTCCTTGCGCAGCTCGATATCGTGGTCGCTTCTGTGCATTCTTATATGCGACTGGAGCGCGCGGAGATGACCGAGCGGATTCTCGCCGCGATCGAGAACCCGTACACGCAGATCATCGGGCATCCGACGGGAAGGCTGGTGCTCGAGCGAGACCCCTTTGAGTACGATATGGAAACGATACTCGATGCAGCCGCGAAGTCGGGCGTGGTCATGGAATGCAATGCATATCCGGAGCGCCTCGATCTGAACGACTTGCACTTGAGAATGGCGAAACAACGCGGGGTGAAGATTGTAATTTCGACCGATTCGCATGCGACGAGGCACTTGGCGTTCATGAAGTATGGCGTGGTGACAGCGCGGCGCGGCTGGATCGAGAAGAAGGAAGTAGTGAACACTCTGCCACTCGCGGGACTTCTCCAAGCGCTGCGGCCCAAGCCTCAGGGAGCGCACGCTCTCAGACCCGCATCTCCGGCCGCCTCCCCGGTTTCGACTCCTCGTGACAGGCAGGGCAAGGCGAAGCGCAAGTCGGCCTAAAATCGGGTACCGGACGGCATAGGACCCCAGTGAAAGGCTCTTCCATGAGCCGTCTAGCGCGATAGACCGAAAAGATAGAAATGTTCCCCTCGACCCAGTCAGCCGACGACAGCGGGTGGTCCGTTAGTCCTTTCTAGTGATCAGCATGCGAGCGAGGAACGATTGGAGCCAATCGTGCACCTTTATCAGGTGACCGAGAAGCCGGAGGGCAGGGTCGGAAGGCCTTCGGTAACGGTGAGGCCCACGATGGTTGCTTACATGATGCTAGGATTAATCGCAGTGATCGCCTTCCTGTGCGTGTCGCCGGCAATCCCGCAGCTGACCCACTCGAAACCCGCAAGCGGCTCCTCTTCTAAGACCCGACAAGCAATCAAGAACTAGTGACGCCCGCCTGAGGCTCGGCCCGGCGAGATGGCCCGCCGCCATCGGCAGTGTCTCCCGCCTCATGGCCCTTTCCCGAGGAGGCCGGAGACGCACGCCGTATTCCCACGTCGCATTGACCGATCTCCTAAGAATGCCCTTCAGCTTGTGGCGGCGAGCATGAGAGCGGGGCGAGTAGGCTCAGACGCTCTCGCTCGATACCCTGAACGCTTCGTCGACCTTCGCGGCGCTCGCCGAATTTCGCGATCTTTCAGATCGACGGCGTGGCGGCCGGCCGAGCGGGTCGGATGGCTTACCTTCGCGGCCGCGCCTGGCCTCCGAGGATCGCCACACTCAAAGCCTGCAGGCGGAATCGATTTGCAAAAGC
>DATMRE010000115.1:0-6508 GCA_035566475.1 Verrucomicrobiia bacterium
AACCTCGATGCAAGCGGGCCTTTTCTATGGTTACACCGACTTGGTGGACGGAATCCTGACACGGATGAAAAAACTCATGGGGCCAAAGACGAAAGTAATCGCCACCGGTGGTCAAGCGTCCCTCATCGGGAGTGCGTCGCGTCACATCGAAGCGGTGGACGAGTTTCTGACGCTCGAGGGATTGCGGATTATCTGGGAGCGGAATCAGCCCGGCCTTCCGGAGCGCCGTGGCGGCCAGAAAAAGGCGTCGGTACCCGCGCGGCCCACCGAGTAGAGTGTGCTACAGCAGCCACCGGACCGGCGAGGAATCTCGGTCGGCACCCTGGTAAGTGAACCGTCCCGACCCCGACACCTCGGGTCGGCATCATGGAAAACCAGCCGGTCCCTTCGCTTGAAATTTATGGAATCGTTCAACTACTTCAATTATTTCACTGAGATCGAGGAGTACTTCTGGCGAAAGCGCGGCGCCCACCTGCTGGTCTCGCCGCTCGACTGGGCAATTGTCGAGACCTGGCAGAAGGCGGGCATCCCGCTCGGTGCCGTGCTCAAAGGAATCGACCGGGCCTTCGAGAGCTGGGGACGCTCGCGTCGCGCGGCCTATGGTCGTCAACTCAAGAGTCTCGCGTACTGCGTCGACGCTGTGCTTGACGCCGCGGCCGAAGCGCAGGAAGTTGCAGTCGGTAGCGGGCCCGAAACAAAGTCGGCCCGACCGGCGGCAGAACCATTTTCGCGCGCCGAACTCCGCAGATATGTCGAGCGCAATGCAGGGCGCGTCAGTCAGGCATCAGAGAAGCATCGCGGGAACCATCCAGAGCTGGCGGCGCGTTTTCAGGAGATAGGAAAACGCCTCGAGGAAGTATTGCCGCTCGTCGATTCTCCGGGGGCGCTCGACCTCGAAGACCTCGAGCGGCGACTGACGGTGCTGGAGGACAAAATGACGGCGGTCATTTTGGCCGACGCCGACGAACAGACATTGCTCGCGGTCCGACGCGAAATGGATCGCTCTCTCGCTGCTTATCGGCGTAAAATGTCTGCCGAGCAGTTGGCACAGATCGAGCGGCAATACAAACAGAAGCGATTGTTCGAGCTATTCGAGGTGCCGCGACTGAGCCTGTTCTATCTCACGTAATGGCCCGGCTTTCTCCCGGCATCTTGTTGTCGGACCGAATTCCGCGCCGCAGGGTGCCGCTCCGACCGGGTACCTGGGCGATCGCGAGCGCCCTCCGGACCATGACAGCTATCCACGTCACGATCGAAAAATTGATTTACGGGGGGGAAGGACTCGCCCACCACAACGGCTCGACGGTTTTTGTGCCGTTCGTGCTGCCAGCCGAGCGAGTCGAAGTTGGCCCGGTCGAGCAAAAAAAGAAATTTGTTCGCGCACGGATGGAGAGACTTCTCGAGCCTTCACCTAATCGCGCATCGCCGCAATGTCTTCATTTCGGCGCCTGTGGCGGTTGCGCCTACCAACACATTTCCTATGAGGCACAGCTGAAATACAAGACGGAAATTCTACGCGAGACGCTGCGAAGAATTGGGCGAATTGACTGGTCTCAAACGATCACGGCACATCCATCGCCTCCTTGGCGATATCGCAATCGCGCGCAGTGGAAAATCCGCCCGATTGTCGATGCGGATACCGGATTGAGCTCGACGGGTGCGGCCGGCCAGTCGCCCGAAGCGCGACTCGGTGTCGGCTACTTTCGCGCAAATTCGACTACCCTCTGCCAGGTTGAGAATTGCTCAATTGTTTCTCCGCTGCTTCTGAAGACGCTCGTCTCGCTGCGCGATGCCGCTACCGCAGGAGCTTTGTCCAAGCAATTGCGTGAAATCGAGGCGTTTGCTGATTCCGACGATTCGAAGCTGCTCGTGACAGCGACTTTCGCTGGCTTCCCTGCCCGTGTGGACGAACTCGTCGAGAAATTCCGGCAGGTCGTGCCCGAGATCGAGAGCCTGCTCTTACACGATCCTACGCACGAGCGCATGGAATTGTTCGGCCCCGGATTCCTCGAGTACGAAGTCTCGGGGATACGCTACCGCGTCGGACATTTTTCATTCTTCCAGGTGAACCGCTTCCTCGCCGAGCAGCTCGTGCGCGAGGTTGCGGAACACGAAGAAAGCGGCCGCCTGGTTCTCGACCTCTTTGCAGGCGTGGGGCTCTTTTCGGCGCAATTCGCCCCCCGGTTCGAGCACGTAGTCACGGTTGAGGCAAATCCCGCGGCGGCCCGCGATCTCGAGGCGAATATGCGAGTCCACGGCACGGTTGAGGTGCGCTGCGCTGGCGTCGAGCCGTTCCTCGAACGATACCGGGACAAGCCGGATCTGGTCTTGCTAGACCCGCCGCGCGCGGGTTTGACGCCCGGTGCCATCTCACAGCTCGTGCGCGTTGGCCCCGAGCGCGTCACATATGTTTCGTGCGATCCGCCGACGCTGGCGCGCGATCTCGCCGCTCTGCATGACCACGGCTACGATCTCTCCGAAGTCCACCTATTCGACCTCTTCCCCCAGACATTTCACATGGAGACCGTAGTTCGGCTTCGCCGGCAATCGTGAAACCCGCGCACCGTGGATCGTCCCGCGTTTCTCGACCGGCATGGAGCAGTTCAACCACGGTTCGGAGACGTGGGGCTGCGGACGGTTGGCGCTATGCGGGCGACCCCGCGATTGATTCAGGAAAGGGCTTGACTGAATCCAAGCCCGGCAACCCGACACACCCGCTCCCGAGTAAGCCGTGGGCTAACGATCGCTGCGCGCGACCCCAGAACGCATCGGTTCGAGCGGTGTTGACTCGCTTGAAGCTTCGATCCGGTATCGGATAGGAGCTCGTACTATTGCGCGGTGCCGCGGCTCGGTCCATAATGACGTAACCTGATTCACGGGCCAATCATGGAAACAACGGAGCATCGGGGAGCCACTGCGCCCACGCAGGAAGAAATCGACGAAGAGAGTCGGCGCATACGACGCTTACGCATTCTGGTTCGACTCACGCTCGACACCATCGCGGGGGGCGACCTCTCGGCTGAAGAAGCAGCCGGGATGGTCGCCGCAACAAGGCGCGTTGCCCTGGAAATGTTTCCGGGTAAAGAGCGCGCGTTTGATTTGATTTACAGACCGCAATTCCAGCGCGTCATGCACGCTGTCTATCGCTTGCAGTAGCCGCACCGCTCAGTATCCCAGCCGGATCCGAACCCACATCCGCAGCCATAAAATTCCAAAACCCGCAACCGTCCCGACCAGGGCCCGGTACTCTCGATTGCGGCGGTATTGCTCCCAAGAGAACGCCCAGTCGGGCTTGCCGTCCACGGGCGACCCGCCGGCCCTGCTACCCAGCAGGGGGAAGAAAAGAGGAACGCGAGCGGCGTATGTCTTGAACGCTTGACCAAAGCGCTGGTTGAGATCGCTCTCTTCGTTCCGCATCACCGCGTAGTAGAAAATCGCAAAATACGCGGCGACAAGCACTCCAGCCCACCAGGAATGTCCGGCGATCACGAATCCCCCGGCGAGGAGCGCGCTGCCCAGATAGAGCGGGTTCCGCGTAGCGGCGTACGGGCCCGTCGTCGCCAGTTCCTCATATTTTCGCAGGTGGCCCGAGGCTGCGAGGCGAATGAGCAACCCGGGTGCGACCACGATTCCTCCAAGAAGAATCGAACGAGGCGTCGGACGGGCGAGCAGCCAATAGATGACCGCGACCGGATATCCCGCGCGAACGCGCCAGCGCATCCAGAAGTTCCGCTGCTCGCTCACGCTCAGGCACCCCTCCCGAGCCGCTCGACGACAGCGTCCAACACCTGCTCGACCGTAATCGAGAGCATCCCAGCCGAATAGGATGGGCCCCGGCGATAGGTTGTTTCGCAGAATCGAGGATTTCGCACCACGGCGTCGCGCCCGGTGTAAGGACCATTGCGCGAGGGATCGGTCGGACCGAACAGGCCAATGACTGGCGCACCCAGGGCACATGCGAGATGCAGCGGGCCGGTGTCAGCGGAAACAACGAACTTGGCCCGGGCCAGAAGCGCCATCAAGGGTCCCAGCCCAAACGGAACGGCAACGGGAGCGCTCCGACCGGCCGCCTCGATCACCCGCGCCGCCAGATCCTCCTCGCCAGGCCCGAAGCTAATGATCCCCCGCCAACCGTAACGCTCGGCCAGCTTGCGATGCAGTTCTCCGTAGCGCTCGGCGGGCCAGCACTTCGAGCGCCAGCCTCCCCCGGGATTGAGCACAAAGAAATCGCTCAGGCCGTGGGCAGCCAGCACGCTGCTGATGCGCTCATGATCGCCCGCGTGAACCGCGAGCGGGAAACGCGGCTTCGATAGACTCGCGCCGGCTCGTTCAACCAAAGAGAGGTTGTGCTCAACCTTGTGAGCGCCGCGCGGATTGAGACGGTCCGTATAAAACCAGGCCGCCGGGCCTTCGCGCGCATAGCTGCTCTTGAAGCCGATGCGTTCGGGGGCTCCGGACGCAAATGCGAGCAACGCCGACTTGTAGAGCGCCTGAAAGTCGACCGCGGAGGTGTATTTCGCAGCCCGCAGCTTCCGAACCGTCCCCATCATCCCCCCGGGGCTCTCGCGGTCGAGCTCGATCACCTCGCTCAGGTCGGGATTCCCCTCGAGCACTCTTGCCCATTTCGTCTCGACCACCCAGTCGACACGGGCGCGGGGAAAGGAGTCGCGGAGCGCCGCTGCGGCCGGCAGCGCGTGAACGATATCGCCCAATGATCCGAGCCGCACCAACAGAAATCGACGGTCAGCCATCGTTTGGCCGGCGGAAGCGAGCCAGAAGGTCGCGCGTCGAATGCCGCTTGGGGTCACCGACAATGGCGACGCGGATACCCAATCGCCCCGCGAGTTCGCCCTCGGGGACCGACTCCGGACTGTAATCTGTACCCTTGGCATGAACATCGGGCTGAATTTCGCGGAGAAGCGATTTCGCGTCGATCTCGTCGAAGATCACGACGAAATCGACAGCCGCTACCGCGGCGACCAGCGCCGCGCGGTCCCGCTCGGTCAGAATCGGCCGGCCCTCGCCCTTCAGCTTCCTTGTGCTGGCATCGGAATTAATGCCCACGACAAGCACGTCTCCCTGGGCGCGCGCCGCCTCGAGGTAGCGGATGTGGCCGGCGTGAAGAAGATCGAAGACGCCGTTCCCGAACACAATTCTGCGTCCGTCGCGGCGATGTTCGCGAACGACGTCGTTCAGGCCTTCGCGGGAGAGTATCTTGCCGCGAGTATCCATGCCACCACCTAGCGCTGTGCAGTTGCTTCGCGACGTAGTGCAGCTTCAAGCTCCGGCCGCGTCACGGTTGCCGTCCGGCGCTTCATCACCACAATCCCGCCAGCGTAGTTCGCCAGATGCGCGGCTTCGAGATAGGAAGCGCCGGCCGCGAGCGCAAGCGTGAAGACGGCGATCACCGTATCGCCCGCCCCGGTGACGTCGACCGGCGCATCCGACCCGTAGATGGGTATGTGCCTAGCCGTCGGCCCACTCCTCCGACCGGTGGCCTCGATCGGGCGCTCGAAGACGGCCATGCCGTCCTTGCCGCGCGTCACGACGAGCGCATCGACCGCCAGATCGCGCACAGCCTGCTGCCCGAGCTCCTCGAGCTTGGCGATATCGGTGCCCACGCGCGCCCGGTAGGCCGCTTCGAGCTCGGGCTCGTTGGGGGTTGCGGCGATGACTCCCGAGTCGCGAAACTCGAGCAAGCGATACCGCGAATCGAGGGTTAGGTGCTTGGCCTTGAGCTTGCGTACGAGCCCGGGCGTCACGGCCCCCAAGCCGTAGTCGGAGATGAGCACGGCGCCCGAGCGACGCGCAACCGCCCGAGCCCGGCGTTCGATCTCCTCCCGGACGCTCGCCCGAAGTTGCTCAAGCGGCTCCCGATCCACGCGAAGAACCTGCGGCTCGGTTGTATGCGTCCACCCGGCAAGATACCGGGTCTTCGTCGTCGTGACCCGGCCCCGGACGCGCAGGATGCCTGAAACATTCACCTGTTTTCGCCGGAAATAGTCGATGAGCGTTCGTCCGCCTTCGTCGTCGCCCACGACACCGACGGGCAGTACGCGAGCGCCGAGGTCCGCAAGATTGTTCGCCGCGTTCGCCGCACCGCCCGGATACACCTCCGTGCGCCGATGGCGCAGAATCAGTACCGGCGCTTCGCGGGAAACACGGGAGATTTCGCCTGAAACGAATTCGTCGAGGACGAAATCGCCGATGACCGAAACGGTCTGGCGCGGGAATGCGGCGACGATGTCGAGGAGGCGCGTAAGGTCAACACTCGGGTCGGCCGCCCGGTCCGGCCGGTCGATGGCTCTTTTTCTGGGAGTTTTTATCAACCCGTCCGCTCCAGGACTGCGCGATGTTGCCGCGAAAAAGTATCACAGCGGCATTGCGGCAGCAAACCAATACGGCCTCGCCCGCGAGCGTTCTTGTTCCCCCGGCTCAAACCGTGATTTGGGGAAGCGGGCGCGAGTCGAGAGCGGCCATCATGACGCGCCAGAATCGATCGGCGTCT